>CAYZGY010000086.1:0-14668 GCA_964478085.1 uncultured Planctomycetia bacterium | reverse complement strand
AGGCTCGAAGGCATTCAAGCAAAAGGCGCTGGATCACATCGAGCTGGACGCGAAGCGCACCGAGCTCCGCAACACGCGCGGCAAGGAGTTCGACGCGCAGCGCACGGGTTACCTCGACGAGATCCGCAAGGAGATCAAGGCCGAGATCGCCGTCGTCGCCCAGGCCGAGGAGCTCGACCTGATCCTCGAGAAGGCCGTCACGGCGGAGAACCCGCAGGCCGGCATGGGCTTCCACTGGGCGATCGTTCACTTCGCGAAGCCCGAATTCGATATCACGAAGAAGGTTACGGACCGCCTGAACGAGCGCTACAAGCGCGACTCCGGCGCGAGTCGCTGAATCGCAGTCTGAGAACCCGCCGACGGAAGGACTTCCGGCAAGCGGATGAGTTCATGATTCCGCAGAAGACAGTCAGAGGCACGGCCCGCGTCTCGGGTGTGGGGCTCCACACCGGGGCGGAGGTGGAACTCGAGGTCGATCCGGCACCGCCGAACAGTGGCGTCGAGTTCGTCCGTGTCGATCTTCCGGGAAGCCCGCGTGTCGCCGCGAAGCTCGCGAACCTGGGGCAACGTCCTCGCCGCACGGCTCTGATCGACGGTGAGGCCGAGGTCCACACGGTCGAGCACCTGATGGCGACATTTTGCGCGATGGGCATCCAGAACGCCGTGGTCCGGCTCAACGGGCCCGAGCTTCCAGGGCTCGACGGCAGCTCGATCCAATTCTACGAGGCCCTCCACGAGGTTGGTGTCGAGGAGCAGGACGCTCCAGCGCGCGAGATCCGTGTCGAGCAGCCCCTCGGGCTCTCCGACGGAAAGTCGAGTGTCGCAGCGCTGCCGCGGGAAGGCGGCGGCTTCCGGGTCTCCTACACGCTCGAGTACGATTCTCCGCTCGTCGCGATGCAGCATCTCTCGATCGACGTCGATGAGGAGACCTTCGTCCGCGAGATCGCCCCGGCGCGCACCTTCGTCCTCCTCGAGGAGGTCGAAGCGCTGCAGGCGGCGGGGCTCGGAAAGGGGGCGACGACCCAAAACACGCTCGTCTTGGGCCCGGATGGGATCCTCGAGAACGAGCTGCGCTTCGAGGACGAGTTCGTCCGTCACAAGATCCTCGATCTCATCGGCGATCTGTACCTGACGACGAGCCGGATCGAGGGCGAGGTTCTCGCGACTCGCAGCGGGCACAGCCTCAACGTGCGACTCGCGAGCCTGTTTTCGGGCGCTTTGGAGGCGTCGGGAGAAGACTTCGCGCCTCGGGAGGGCACGATTCCTCCTTGGGAGGGCACGATTCCTCCTCGGGAGGGCACGATTCCTCCTCGGGAGGGCACGATTCCTCCTTGGGAGGGCACGATTCCTCCTTGGGAGGGCACGATTCCTCCTTGGGAGGGCACGATTCCTCCTTGGGAGGGCTACGCGCCCGCCCAGGGATTCGAGCCGCCGCTCGATATCCCCGCGATTCGTAAGCTTTTACCTCATCGCTACCCGCTCCTCCTCGTCGATCGCCTCGACGAGGTGATCGGCGGGCGCGTCGCTCGAGGAGTCAAGAGCGTCACCGCGAATGAGGAGTTCTTTCAGGGGCATTTTCCGCATCGCCCGGTGATGCCGGGGGTGCTCATCATCGAGGCCATGGCGCAGATGGGCGGCTTGCTGCTCAAGAGCCATGAGCAAAATCGAGAGAGCCAGGCTTTTCTTCTCTCGGTCGATCGGGTGAAGTTTCGGAAACCGGTCGAACCGGGAGATCAATTGATCCTGGAGTCGGAGTTGAAGAGGATGAAGCCGCGATCCGCCCACGTCTCGTGCCGCGCGTTCGTCGACGGGAAGCTGGCTTCAGAGGCCGAGATTCGATATGCGTTGATGGACTCGGAGGGCTGATCTCTCGAGATCGGACTGATCTCCTCTCGAGATCGGACTGATCTCGCGAAATCGGACCGGCCGGTTTCCGGAAACGTAAACCCAGAGGCAAGCGAAGACCGTGTTTTGGTCCTCCAGGAAGACTGCAGACCTCGCGTTTCGTTACGAAAACGTCTCGATCCACCCGACCGCCGAGATCGGCGAGGACGTAGAGATCGGACCCTTCTCGTTCATCGGGCCGAACTGCCGCGTCGGTGACGGATGTCGCCTGCACAACGGCGTGACGCTGATGTCGAACACCGAACTCGGCAAGGAGAACGAGCTGTTCCCCGGCGTCGTGCTCGGCGCGGATCCTCAGGACCGCAAGTACGAGGGCGAGGCGAGCTGGCTCAGCATCGGTGATCGCAACACGATCCGCGAGCACGTGACCATCCACAACGGCACGCGCCTCGGCGGCGGCAAGACCGTGATCGGCAACGACAATCTGCTGATGGCTGGCTGCCACGTCGCGCACGACTGCATCCTCGAAGACAAGATCATCATCGCGAACAATGTCCTTCTCGGCGGGCACGTCTACGTCGAGAGCTTCGCGAACCTCGGTGGCATGGCGGCCGTCCCCCAATTCGTCCCCATCGGGCGCAACCCCTTAGTCGGGGGTATGCGCGTCAATCAGGACGTCCCGCCGTTCCTTCTCAGCGAAGGAAGCCCGTGTCGCGCACGCACGATCAACAAGGTCGGTCTGCGCCGTCGCGGAATTTCCCTCGAGTCGCAGCAGGCGATCAAGGAAGCCTACCGTACGGTCTATCGCACGGGAATCCCGCGTCGCGAAGCGCTCGAAAAGGTCGAGGCGGAACGTGGCGACGTCGCGGAGGTCCGGTACCTGGTCGAATTCCTGCGGCGCGCGGAGCGGGGCGAGAAAGGGCGAGCACGACAGCCTTGACGATCGCGAGACGCCCTCAGGGTGTAGAGCCGATCCGCGTCATCGTTGTCGGCGTGGGTCACCTCGGTAAAAGTCATGCACGAGTCTACGGCGAGCTCGATGGTGTCGAGCTGGTCGGCATCGTGGACACCGACGAAGAGACGGGTCGAGAGATCGGTCTCAAGCTCGGCGTGCCGCATTTTCCGGAGCTGACGCCCGATCTCCTGTCGCGCGTTCACGCCGTCAGTATCGTCACCCCGACGCCGACGCACGCGGAGGTCGCGAAGCTCTGTATGAAGGAAGGGGTCTCGGTCCTCGTCGAGAAGCCGATGACCTCGACGGTCGAGCAGGCGAAGGAGCTCATCGCTCTCGCCGAGGAGACCGGCGTGTCGCTCCAGGTGGGGCACATCGAACGATTCAATCCGGTCGTTCTCGCGGCGCACTCGCGGATCCGTGATCCGGTCTTCATCGAGTGCGACCGTATCCATCCCTTCAGCTTCCGCTCTGTCGAGACGAGCGTCATCCTCGACTTGATGATTCACGATATCGACATCGTGCTGAATCTCGTCGATGGCCCTGTGGCGCAGCTCGAGGCCTTCGGCACGCGTGTGCTCTCGGAAACCGAGGATCTCGCCAGTGCCCGGTTGACCTTCGAGAATGGCTGTACGGCGATGGTCAAGGCGAGCCGCGTAGCGATCCAGCGCAGCCGCAAGATGCGGATCTTCGGGCGAGACTCGTACATCTCGCTCGACTACATCGCCAAGACGGGCATGCGGATCGGCCTCAAGGAAGGTTTCGACCGCAAGGACATCGACTTCCAGAAGATGGCCCAGCTCGAGGCGAGTCAGGGCGCCTACCCGATCTTCACGCAGTACTTCTCGATCGAGCAGCTCCCGGTCGCGTCGGACGAGCCGCTCAAGAACGAGCTCCAGTCATTCCTCCTCGCGGTGCGCACGGCGCGAGATCCCGTGGTGACGGGAAATCACGGTCTTCAGGCGATCGAGATCGCGACCGAGATCCAGGAGAAGATCGAGCACCACCAGCAGGCATTCCTCGAGCGGCAGAGTGGGCGTAAGGGGTGAGCTAAAGGGTGAGCTAAGGGGTGCGCTCGGGGCTGTTTAGCGATCCCTTCGAGGCCTGTGAAAAGGACCTCGAGGCGATTGACTCGCATCCAGGGTTCTGTTAGTTTCTCGAGCTTCGGCCTCGCCGCGTGGCGTGGCGGAATTCGTAACCAGAGGATCGACCTCGACGACGTGTCGAGTCGCCTCGTAGAGAGACATTCACCGGATCGGTTCCCGGCGGATCTTCGACGATCCCCGCACTGATTCGCTGGCCCTTTGAGAGCGATCGAAGGGCGAAAGGAGTTCGCACCGTGGCACTCGACGTCAAGGACATCATCGAAGCCGGCGTTCACTTCGGTCACCGCGTCAGCCGTTGGCACCCGAAGATGGCCGCGTATATCTTCGGTAAGCGCAATCTGATTCACATCATCGACGTGCGTCAGACGCTGCGCGGCGTCGTTCGAGCAGCGAACTTCCTCACGCAGGTCGCGTCGACGGGCAAGGATGTCGTCTTCGTCGGAACGAAGCGACAGGCCAAGGCGCTCGTCCAGCGCGCCGCAAAGGACTCGAACCAACACTGGGTGTGCGAGCGTTGGCTCGGAGGAACTCTGACGAACTTCCACACGGTCCGTAGCCGACTCAAGAGGCTCGAAGAGCTCGAGGTGATGGAGCAGACCGGCTCGATCGACCAGTACTCGAAGAAGCGCATCTCGCGTCTGCGCCGTGAGCGCCGCAAGATCATGCGCAACCTCGAGGGGCTGCGCAACATGAAGCAGCTCCCCGGCGCGCTCGTCGTCGTCGACATCCGCCGCGAGCACATCGCCGTGCGTGAGGCTCGCAAGTGTGGGATTCCGGTCGTGGCGCTCGTCGACACCGACTGCAATCCGGACGAGGTCGATATCGTCATTCCGGGCAACGACGATGCGTACCGCTCGATCCAGATCATCCTCGACCTCATGAAGGCGGCGGTGACCGCGGGTCGCACCAAGTACCAGAAGGTCAAGGCCGAGCAGGAGATGGCCCGCCTCGAGCAAAAGAAGCGCGAGGAGGCCGAGGCGGCCAAGGCGCGCGCGGCTCGCAAGGCGGCTCAAGAGGCGGCCGAAAAGGCCGCCGCGGAGAAGGCCGCCGCGGAGACGGGGGCCGGGGTTACGGCCGCGGGGTTTATGGCGGCCGGGGCACCTATGGCGGCCGGGGCACCGAAGGCGGGCGAGGGTAGCGACGCCCCGGCGGCGAGCTGACCGTTCCTTTCCACGAGCCGATCCACTTTCCGGATTCGTCAGAATCGACCAATTCCAGGCCGTTCGAACCTTTCCTCGAGATGCAGCTCCGGCTGATCCGAGGAACGGATCGGACGGCCTTTTTCTGTTGCAAAAAAACGGCCGTCCTGGAGTCTATGCAGAGGAAGATGAAGGAATGAGGGGGAAGCGTTTCGGAGGGAGAGAAGAGCCATGGCTACGGCTGCCAAACGCGTCTTGTTGAAGCTTTCGGGGGAGCTGCTCTGTGAGCCGGGCGGATTCGGAGTCCAACCGGCGGAGGTGCAGAAGCTCGCCAATCAGATCTCGGCAGGTCTCGAGCTCGGGAACACGGAGCTCGCGCTCGTCTGTGGAGGTGGAAACTTCCTCCGAGGAGCGGCGATCGCGGGTGATGAGATCGGTCGTGTCACGGGCGACAACATGGGGATGCTCGCGACGATCATGAACGCGCTGGCGCTCCAGTCGGCCCTCGAGCGGGCCGGGGTCGATTCGCGCGTCCTCTCGGCCATTCCCGTCAACGACCTCGCCGAGCCGTTCATTCGGCGCCGTGCGCTGCGCCATCTCGACAAGGGTCGCGTGGTGATCCTCGCGGGCGGAACGGGAAATCCGTACTTCACGACAGACACGACCGCGGCGCTCCGGGCGCTGCAGATTCGAGCTGACGTGCTCGCGAAGGGAACGAAAGTCGACGGGATTTACTCGGACGACCCGAAGACGAATCCCGACGCGGAGTTTTACGACCGCTTGACCTTCATCGAAGTCTTGCAGCGTCGGCTCAAGGTGATGGACTCGACCGCGATCAGCCTCTGCATGGACAACGCGCTGCCCGTGAACGTGTTCAACATGCGAGAAGAAGGCAACGTCGAACGATTGCTTGCGGGCGAGCGACTTGGCACACTGGTGGAGGCCGAAGCGACCGCGGAGGCGGCGGCTGCGGCGGCTGCCAAATAGCTGCCAAATAGCTGGCTAACCAGCTGGCCTGGCTGGCTGAGCGACTTTCGATCCAAGAGAGGGGTCTGATGGATTACGACGAAGTCTTGATGGACGCCGAGGAGCGCATGGAGAAGGCGCTCGATGTCCTGACCGATAAGTACCGTGGCATGCGAACGGGTCGAGCGAGCCCCGGGCTTGTCGACTCGCTCCGTGTCGATTACTACGGCAGCCCGACGCCGCTGAAGCAGATCGCGAACATCTCGGCGCCCGAGCCCGACCAGCTCGTGATCAAGCCGTTCGATCCCGGCGGTCTCGGCGACATCGAGAAGGCGATCCTGAAGTCGGATCTCGGCCTCAACCCCTCCAACGACGGCAAGATCCTCCGCCTGACGATTCCGCCGCTCAGCCAGGAGCGAAGAAAGCAGCTCGCCGCGTTCGCGAAAGAGACTGCCGAAGAGTCGCGAGTCGCCCTCCGCAACATCCGCCGCGACGGCAACCGCAACGCCGACCAGCTCCAGAAGGACAAGACCATCTCGGAAGACCAGCAGAGCGACCTCAAGGATGAGGTCCAAAAGCTGCTGAAGGACTACGAGGGCAAGGTCGACGAGTTGCTCAAAAAGAAGACGGAAGAGCTGACGACGATGTAGTCGTCGTCGGCCTCTTCGCCCAAGTCCGCCGGCCACCCGAATCGGCCGCCCGAGCCGCGCGCTCCCGAGAGGGATTTCGACTGGAAACCCCCGATGCGCTCTCTATAATCCAGCTTTCGATTGGTGGGAGCTTAGCTCAGTTGGTAGAGCAACGGCCTTTTAAGCCGCAGGTCCTGGGTTCGAATCCCGGAGCTCTCACCAGTTTTACTTCTGGCTGAATCGGCTCGGCAGCTCGATCAGCCGGGGGCCGGCTGGTCGTTGACACGGGGCTGAAGCTCGACGATCGTGAGTGGGGCGCTCTCTGCGGCGAATCCGAATTCCATGCGTGTCGCGGTTGTCGGTTCGGGTCATCCGTCGAGCGTCTTCTCGAGCCGACGAACGAGTCGAAGTCTCGCTGGGTGAATGAAAAACCGGATCACGGTTCGTTGCACCGAATGCGGTACGAATTACCGTGTTCGTGCTGCGCTGAAGGGCAAGCACGTTCACTGCAAACGGTGCCGCTCGGTGATCGAGATCGGGTCTGGGCAGGAGGGGATCGCGAAGGCTGCGGGGCCTGCCGGAGATGTGACGGAACGGCGGCGTAAGTCCGAAGGGGAGGAGTCGGAGCGAGCGGAGGCGAGCTCGAACACGACGAGAACCGCAAAGCCGAGGCTGCCGCTTCCGAAGACGGCGGCACGGCCCAGAAACGAGAAAGGAGGGCAAAAGCGAAGAAACGAAAAAGTCGTTCTACGTCGAGCGCGGATGGGGAAAAGTAATTGTCGTCGATGGGGAAATGTAATTGTCGTGGAACCATCATCTCGAAACTCTCGAAGGCAGCCTCGCGAAGCTGCTCATCGGAAATGGCCGCGGTTGCGGTCGCGCTCACCAGCAGGACGAGTCTTCGTTTGAGCCTCGAGGGGACGCCGTCGTGGAGGATCGCGATTCGGGGAGAGCCTTCCTCGGATGGTAACCCTTCGACTGTCACGATTTCGTCATGCTTTTTCGATCTCCGCACGTGATGACGCGAGACGAGAATCGTTCGTCGCTGACCAGAGTCCCCGCGCCCATGATTTGTCGTGCGAGCGTGAAGGGGGGCCTCAGCGGTTTCTGTTCGCGTTGACAACGGCGCTCCCAGTCGAGATCCTGCAGGGGGCACGCCTGCCCGTAACCGACCGTGTCACTCGCCGGGCTCAGCGCGAGCCGGTCGGCGGCACTGTCTTCGAGTCCTGTTTCATTCGGCTTTTCATCTTGTCGGCGGGTTCCCGTTTACCGATTATCCGGGCTCGCACCAGGAAGCTCGACGACTCTTGAGCAGGTGAATGCTGCACTGCTGATCAGCGTCCTAACGGGCCGTTCCAGGAGGGATCGAGAATGAGTGACAGTCCTTACGAATCGTCGCGAGAGCCTTCGTACGCTGAGAACCCTTACGAGTCGCCGATGGAGCCGTCGGGTGATGAGCCGCCTCCTGGCGGTCACGAGCTCGCGGGGCGCGGGGCGAGGCTCGGCGGCGCGCTGATCGATGGGATCATCGGATCGGCGCTCAATTTCGGCTGGATGATGGCGACCGGCATTATCGACGAGATCATGAGGACGGGAGAGGTACCGCTGAAGGTCTCTGTTCAGTTGATCACCGTCGGCTTTATCATATTCTTGATCTTGCACGGCTACCTGCTCGCCAATCGTGGGCAAACGATCGGGAAGGCGCTTCTCGGTACTCGTATCGTCGACCTCAACGGGCAGATTCCGAGCTTCGGGAAAGTCGTGGGCCTGCGGTATTTTCTCGTATGGGTCCTCTGCTCGGTCCCGTTCCTCGGATCTCTCTTCGGCCTCGCCGACTCGTTGTTCATCTTCCGCCAGGACCGGCGCTGCATTCACGATCACATGGCGGGAACTCAAGTCGTCGTGGCTCGACAGCCCGTTGAAAGAGTCGATTCGGCGTCCAAGCGGCCGATTCGCCCGAGTTCTTCGTGACGCGTCGCCCGAGTCTCTGCCGGAGACGGAGGTCGGGTTCTGACGTCTCCGAGAAAGAAGCCGTTGCGCGCTTTCGACACGGGCTCGGTTCGCGTTGGTTTGCGCCGTCCGGTCTGGCCGATCGTACGTCAATCGAGACTGTCGTTCCTGTGATCGTTTCCGTCTTTCAGAGGTGGCCGGAGCAGCGCGGGGAGGGTGCAGGACCTCGGGAGGAGGCGGAGCTTCGCGCGGAACCGTCGACCGCGATGTTACCGGAGGAGGAGCTGCCGGGAAGCTCGAGCTCGGGGTGACGAGGAATCTCGTCGAGTATCGCGTCATCGTCGCGACGGGCGGCGCGGAGCATCGCGTTCTCTGCTTCGCACATCGCAGACAGTCCGCCCCGAGCATCACCATTCACTCGGACTCCTGATCGAACGTCGCGACAGTCGCCCTGATGGTCCCTCAGCAGATTGTGCAGGTGATTCGGGAGAATCGTCCGAAGCCACGCCGGAAGGTCGTCGGGCACGACGCGGTCCCTCTGCTGCAAGTCCTTCACCGCCTCGAGCAGCGTCTCCTGGACGACGTCCGACGGATCGATCCGCGTGCGCAGGCGATTCGCGAGCTGGATTTCGGCGAGAAGTCGAAGGTCGTCCCGGTAGGGCTCGAGATCGGGGAGCAAGAATCAGCCTCGATCGTCGGAAGGCCCTATCGTAGGACGCTCCCGAGCAGGCGTCAAACCCGAGACGCGATCAGGAGCCGTTCGTTCCGAGAATCCACGTCACTCGACTGACGAAGAAAGAACGAACGTGAGAGATCAACTCTCCCGAAACGCCGCCTTGTCCTCGTCGCGCAACTCGACGAGCTCGATGAGGATGCCGTCGGGTCCCTTCGCACAGACGACGTGCTTGGCATCGGGAGCGGAGACTGGCTCGGCGAATAACTCGACGCCGTTCGCCCTCAGCCTCTCGACGACTCCCGGGACGTCCTCGATGATGAAGGTCAGCCAACGCACGCCCGACTGGAAGTCGTAGGTCTTCGCTTCGGGCGGCGACTCGATCTCCATCAGCTTGATCAGAGTCTCTCCGGCTTGGAGGCGAACCTGTCGGAACTTCGACGGGGCGAGGCAGGCGCCTACGGCGACGCTCTCGGGAATGTCGATGTCGAGAGCGATCTCGAGGCCGAGCAGCTCGTGGTAGAAGTGCAGCGCCGCGTCGAAGTCACTGCAGACGAGGCCGAGGTCGATGACGCGTTTCGTGTAGTCGAACATCTCTCCGTGAGCTCCGTTTCGTGGTTCTATTCGTGGACGAGGAATTCCATGTCGGCGCCGAGGTGAGGGGGCTGCACCTGCTCGGCGTAGAGCCGTCGCCAGCCGCGGGATGGCTTCGGCGGAGGTGACCAATTCAATCGGCGCTTCGCGAGCGTCTCGTCGTCGACGAGGAGGTCGATGCGGCGTGACTCGACGTCGAGCTCGACGATGTCTCCGTCCTCCACGAGCGCGAGGGGACCTCCCGTCGCGGCCTCGGGCGAGCAATGAAGGACAACCGTGCCGTACGCTGTGCCGCTCATGCGACCGTCCGAGACGCGGACCATGTCGCGTACGCCCTGGGCCGCGAGGTGGCGAGGTATCGGGAGCGATCCGGCCTCGGGCATTCCCGAGGCGACCGGGCCGGCATTGCGGAGCACGAGGACGTGCTCGGCGGTGATGCCGAGAGCGGGGTCGTCGAGACGAGCCGCGGCGTCTTCTGGCGACTCGAAAACGACGGTGGGCCCTCGGTGCTTCCACAAGGCTCGCGTCGCCGCGGCCGCCTTGATCACCGCGCCGTCGGGCGCGAGCGAGCCGCGCAAAACCGCGAGCGTTCCCGGATCACCGAGCGGAGCAGCGAGCGTGTGGACGATGTCTTGCCATTCGGCCGGTGGGTCGGTCTGCGAGAGAAGCTCCGCGAGCTTTCGTCCCGAGACTCCTCGTGTCGTCGACTCGAGGGCCGTCGCGAGCGCACGCAAGACGGCCGGCACGCCTCCGGCAGCGTGAAGGTCTTCGAGCCAATTCGCTCCGGCCGGCTTGCAGTCGACGAGCAGGGGTATTTCGCGAGCGATACGGTCGAAGTCGTCGAGGTCGAGCTCGACGCCCGCTCTTCCGGCGATCGCGAGGAGATGAAGGACCGCGTTCGTCGAGCCACTGAGCGCGCTCAGGACTCGTAGCGCGTTCTCGAACGCTTCGCGCGTCAAGATGTCGCTCGGGCGAAGATTCTCTCGGTACAGCCCGACGGCGCGTCGACCCGTGGCCACCGCCTGTCGGAGTCGATCTCCCGATCCCGAAGGCGCCGTGGCACCTCCGGGCAGCATCATTCCGAGCGTCTCGGTGACACAAGCCATCGTCGAGGCCGTCCCCATGACCATGCAAGTCCCGCCGGTCGGACAAAGCTCGCTGCGGACGTCGACGATCTCATCGTCGGAGAGCTCGCCTCCGCGATGGCGCGTCCAGAAGCCGCGGCAGTCCGTGCAAGCGCCCAGTCGCTCGCCGCGCCAGTGACCCGAGCGCATCGGTCCGACGACGAGCGAGATTGCGGGGACGTTCGCCGACGCGGCTGCCATCAATTGCGCGGGGACGGTCTTGTCGCAGCCACCGACGAGAACGACCGCATCCATCGGATAGCCGCGGATCGCCTCCTCGGTCGACATCGCGAGCAGGTTGCGAAAGAGCATCGCGGTGGGGGAGATCAAGATCTCACCGAGTGAAAGCGTCGGGCACGCGAGCGGCAGGCCACCAGCTTCGAGCACGCCGCGCTTGACGGCCGCGACGAGCTGGGGCATGTCGCGATGGCACGTCGTGTAGTCCGAGCTCGTGTCGATGATCCCGACGATCGGGCGGTCGAGGTCCTCGTCGTCGAATCCCGCCGACGAGAGAAAGGCGCGGCGGATGTAGCTGCTGAACCCGGCGTCGCCGTAGGACGTCAAATTTCGATCGACGCCGGTCGACTCCGATCGCGAAGCATCGTTCTCGCCAAGAGAATTCATGGCGAGGATTGTATCCTCCGAGGACCCGAACTTCACCTACCCCGCCCCGTCGTGCGAAGATGGCGGAAACGAACGAGAAAGAGATTCTGATGATTCGATCGACCGTGCTCGCTGCTCTCGTCCTCTGTCCGATCCTCGCTCGGGCCGCTCCCGTCGGAGAAGTCACGACGGGTCCGCTCCAAGGACACACGACCTCGACGACCGTGCGCCTGTGGGCTCGGCTCGATCGCGCCGGCGACTTCGTGGCGGTGGTGCGAGATCGAGGCGGAGAGGTCGTCCGTCGCGTGACCGGTGCTTCTGAGCCCGAGAATGACCTCTGCGTCACTTGGGATCTCGAGGGGCTGAGCCCCGCAGCTTCTTACGATGTCTCGATCGAGTCCGAGGACGGGAGCGAGGTTCCGAAGGGGCGACGAACCGTCGAGACCTTCCCGAAGTCGGGCGCGCGCGGAGTTGCCAAGATCCTCTTCGGGTCCTGTGGAAGGACCGACGCCGCGACGAAGCGCACGTGGGATGCGATGGCGAAGGAGGAGCCCGACGCCGTCGTCGTTCTCGGGGACACGCCCTACATCGACTCGACGAAGGTCGCGGTCCTGCGCAAGAAGCATCGTCAGTACGCAGGCTTTGCGCCGATGAACGACGCACTTCGCGGAGCCGCGTACTACAGCGTTTGGGACGACCACGATTTCGGCAAGAATGACGTCGATGGAAACCTTCCGGGCAAGGAGAGCTCGCGCCGGGTCTTCCACGAGTACCGCCCCAACGCGAGCTGCGGTGACGACGAGGGGCGCGGAGTCTATTCGAAGTTTCGCGTCGGCGAGGTCGAGGTCTTCCTCCTCGACACACGCTACTTCGCTCGCACCGAGCCTTCCCCGGTCGACGCGAAGAAGCCGTCGCTGCTCGGTCGTTCTCAATGGGACTGGCTGCTCCGCGAGCTAGAAGGGTCTACAGCGACCTTCAAGGTGCTCGCGAGCGTAATGATCTGTAACGACTCGACACGTCCCGGCAAGAAGGACCAGTGGGAGAGCTACGCGCACGAGCGGGATGCGCTCTTTCGGTTCATCGGGGAGAAGAGGATCGGCGGTGTCGTGCTGATGGGCGGCGACGTTCACCGGAGTCGAGCGCTGATTCACTCCACGAGCGCGCTCGCGGGATACGACATTCTCGAGCTCATCACCTCGCCGATGCACGGAGGAGTCATCGTCGCGGCGAACGCGCCGCATCCGGCTCTCTACCACGACGCAGGGGAGCCGAGCTCGTTTCTGTCTCTCGAGGTCGACACGCGACGCGAGGAGCCACGACTCGTCGCGCGCGCGATTTCGGCGAAGGGGTCGAGGCCTCGCGAGCTTTTCGCGATGTGCGTCGATGCGAGGAATCACGCACGAAGCTTGCGGCCGCGCGCGGCTCTCCCGCCGCTCCTCGAGTTCGTCGATGGTCGCCCCGTGCGAGACGTCTCCGATTGGCCCGAACGACGCGAGGAGATCCGTCAGCTCCTCTTCGAGCATTTCACGGGCGCTCCGCCCGAGGACATCCCGAAGCTGCTCGACGCGAAGGTCGTCTCCGATCGAACGGCCGACGACGGCTCGCTTCGGAGGCGTGTCCGATTGACCTTCGAGACGCCGAACCGAGCCTCCTTCGAGATCGCGCTTTGGACCCCGAAGCGAGAGGGACCGCTCCCGCTCCTTCTGACACAACCACGCGCCTACCAAATCGACTGGGCCGAGCGCGCGCTCCGGCGCGGCTACGCTGTTGCGCTCTATCCCGGCGTCGACTCGCACGCACGCGAGAAGGACTTTCCCGGCTACGACAGCGTCTGGCAGAGCTTTCGGAAGGAGTACCCTGGCGCGACGTGGACCGAGATCATCACGAAGGCCTGGCTCTCGGGTCGTTCGCTCGACTACCTGCTCGGGGATCGTTGTGACGTCGATTTCGCCGCGGGGCAGGTCGCGATCATCGGGTTTTCGCGTCACGGCAAGCAGTCGATGATCGCCGCGGCGCTCGACGAGCGCATCACATCGGTGGTCGCACGCAGTCCCGGCTCTCCAGGGTCGTGTCCCTATCGATTCACCTCTCGAGATACCTTCGCCGAGGCTCCGTCGGACTTTCCTTCGCTCTGGTTTCTGCCGAGCCTTCGCGACTACACGGGTCGAGAGCATCAGCTTCCGATGGACAGCCACGGCTGGTACGCGCTCATCGCGCCTCGGCGTTGTCTTATCCACACGGCGCTCAACGACGGGTCGGAGCCGACCTTCGCGGTCGAGAGTGGTTACATCGAAGGGCGCAGCGTCTACTCGCTACTCGGCAAACCAGAGAACCTCCGAATCCACTGGCGTGCCGGTCAGCACGGTCCGGTCACCGACGAGCAGCGCGAGCAGAACATCGACTGGCTCGATCTCTCCTTCGGACGCGACGAGATTCGCCCCGAGCAGTTTCCGCACGAGCTCCATCACGATTTCGACTTCGAAGCTTGGAAAATCGCGAACGAGGGACGTCTCGAGTCACCATTCACCTCACCGGAAGCGAAGGACGACGACGATCGACGAGAGCGCATCGAGTGGCTGCTCGACCGCGCCCATTCTCGTCGAGCCGTCTCTCCCGACGAGGAGCCGAAGTTTCTGACGGACGCCGAGTCGAAGATGATGACCCACGATCGATGGAGCGTCGGGGGCGTGCGTCGAATTCCGGTTCGCTTCGGCGATGGCGTGCGCGGAAACGTCTACCTGCCGAAGGAGTCCAAGGCACCGGCGACCGCGGTCATTTGGCTCCATCCCTACTCGTACCACAGTGGATACAACGAGGGGTACGGAGTTCAAGGGACGACCGTCTACCATCGACTCGCGCAGCGGGGAGTCGTCGTCCTCGCCTTCGACCAATGCGGGTTCGGGCTCCGCCTGCCCGAGGGGCGTGACTTCTATCGTCAGTACCCTCACGGCTCACGGCTCGGGCGCATGGTCGGCGACGTGCACGCGGCGGTCGATTTTCTCATCCACGGAAAGGGCAGCTCGAAGTCGGGTCTTCCGATGATCGATGCGAAGCGCGTCTTCGTTCTCGGCTTTTCCGTCGGAGGAC
>CAYZGY010000085.1:0-15637 GCA_964478085.1 uncultured Planctomycetia bacterium | reverse complement strand
GTCGCGGTCACGCAGGCCGGAGAGATCAAGCAGATCGGCTTCACACTCTTTCAGGAGCACGTTCTCGCCTTCGAGCTCACGTCGATCATCATCTTCATCGCGATCATCGGTGCGATCTTCCTGACGAAGACCCGACGCGCCGGAGGGAACGTCAAGAAGACCGACTGGAAAGGCGCGACGCCGGCTGCCGAGACTGTGGCTCCTGAAACAGTGGCTCCTGAAACAGTGAAGGAGGTCGGCTGATGACGCTGCCTCTCGACACGTGTCTCTACGTCTCGACGGCGATCTTCTGCATCGGCGTCTACGGCGTGCTCAGCCGGCAGAACGTCATCGTCATTCTGATGTCGCTCGAGCTGATGCTCAACGGCGTCAACCTCGCGCTTCTCGCGTTCGGACGTCTATTTATTTCGGAGGGCTTCGCGCATGCCGGTGCCGGAGTCGACGCGGCCAGCCCGAGCACGTCGCACGCGTTCGTCGTGATCGTCCTCGCGGTCGCCGCGGCGGAAGCGGCCGTCGGGCTCGCGATCTTGCTCGCTGTCTACCGACGTTGGCGAAGCGTGAACTCCGGTGAAATTCATCTGCTGAGCGGCTGAGGCGCGTATCGACGTCATGGAAAACCTGATCATCCTCATCCCGCTCCTGCCGTTCATCGGGTTCCTCGTGAACGGCCTCTTCGGGAAGCGACTGCCGAAGGCTCTCGTCTCGGTCGTCGCATGTGCCGGTCCGATGGTCGCGTTCGGTATCGCGGTTGCCGCGTTCCTCGATGTCGCCCGACACGAGAACGCCGAGTTCGCGATCGGTCAGTCGCTCTGGACGTGGATTCAGGCGGGCGATGTTCAGATCCCCTTCGCATTCTCGATCGATCGACTCTCCGGGATCATGGCGCTCGTCGTCACGGGCATCGGCTCGCTGATCCACGTCTACTCGACCGGCTACATGAAGAAAGACCCGGGTTACGCGAAGTTCTTCGCCTACCTGAATCTATTCATGTCGGCGATGCTCGTCCTCATCCTGGGAGACAACATCGTGCTGATGTTCCTCGGATGGGAAGGCGTCGGGCTCTGCTCGTACCTGCTGATCGGATTTTGGTACAAGGATCTGAACAACTGCGCCGCCGGCATCAAGGCCTTCGTCGTCAATCGCGTCGGCGACCTCGGCTTCCTGCTCGGCATCTTCGGAATCTTCGTCACCTTCGGCTCCTTCGAGTTCAGCGAGATCAATCGGGCGGTCCTCGCGGGTGGTGCGGAAGGCAACGAGACGATCTTGTTCTGGATCGCGATCTGCCTCTTCATCGGCGCGACCGGAAAGAGCGCACAGATCCCGCTCTACGTCTGGCTCCCCGACGCGATGGCCGGCCCCACGCCCGTCTCGGCGCTCATCCACGCCGCGACGATGGTCACGTCGGGCGTCTACCTGCTGGCGCGCCTCGGGCCGCTGTTCAGCGCGGCTCCCGAAGCCCTGACGATCATCGCGACAATCGGTGCGCTCACCGCGCTTCTCGCGGCGCTCATCGCGTTCTCCCAAACCGACATCAAGAAGGTCCTCGCGTACTCGACGGTCTCACAGCTCGGCTACATGTTCCTCGCAACGGGCATGGGCGCGTACGCCGTGGCGCTCTTTCACGTCGTCACGCACGCGTTCTTCAAAGCGCTCCTATTCCTCGGCGCGGGCGCGGTGATTCACTCGATGCATCACGAGCAGGACATGCGGAAGATGGGCGCGCTGCGCCAGAAGATTCCGCAGACGTATTGGCTGTTCCTCATCGGCGCCCTGGCGCTCGCGGGCTTCCCTCTGACGGCAGGATTCTTCTCGAAGGACGAGATCATCCACGTCGCCCACACGGGGATCGCCGGGCTGACGGAAGCCCGCACGGTCCTCTGGGGCATCGGCCTCCTGACGGCGTTCCTCACGGCGTTCTACACGTTCCGTCTGGTCGCGATCGTGTTCTTCGGCGAGTACCACGGGGATGCCGACTCCGTGACGGAGACGTCAGATCACGACGACGACCACGGACACCGTCCTGTCGACTACGACGACATCGAGGAGTCCCCCCTCTCGATGCGCGTTCCGCTCTACGTGCTCGCGGCGCTCTCGGTCGTCGGTGGGTTTCTTCCGTTCGTTCACTTCGTCGCACCGGATCTCGTCATTGACGAGCACGGAAAAACCGCGGGCCTGGTCACGGGTGGAATCGTCGCGATCGTCGGCATCGTCTCGGCCTTCGTGATTTTCACGAAGGCTCGCGGAATCGTCTCGAAGCTCTGCGAAGAGAACCCCGTCGGCCGCATCGTCTACAAGCTCTCGCTCAACAAGTTTTACGTCGACGAACTCTACGGCTACATGATCGTGCGCCCGATCGCCGTGGCCTCGGAGTTCCTCTTCTACGTCATCGATCGAGCGCTGATCGACTTTCTCATCGTTCACGGTTCGGCCTCGTACACGCGTGGTCTCGCGTCGATCTTTCGCCGGATGCAGAGCGGTCGCGTTCCGACGTACGCGGTGTGGTTCGTGGCCGGCGCGGTCGGTGTGCTCGCGATGACGCTCTGGATGGCGGGTTCCTAATCGAAGAACGATGCTGACGCTGACAGTATTCATCCCCGCGGCGACCGCCCTCTTGCTCCTCGCGATTCCGAAGGACAACGGTCGCACGGTCCGCATGATCACGCTCTTCGGGACATTCGTGACGCTCGGGTTCGCGCTGGCGCTGCTCTCGCGCTTCGACTCGACCGCGACGGGCTTTCAGTTCGTCGAGGAGCACGATTGGATCCCCTCACTGGGCGTTCAATATGCAGTCGGGCTCGACGGAATCAGCCTCTTCCTCGTCGCGCTCTCGGCGCTCATCACGCCGATCGCGGTGCTTTCGTCTTGGACGTCCGTCACGAAACGCGTGCGAGAGTTTCACGTCGCCCTCCTCCTTCTCGAGTGCGGCATGATCGGCGTCTTCGTCTCGCTCGACCTCGTGCTCTTCTACGTCTTCTGGGAGGTGATGCTGATTCCGATGTACCTGATCGTCGGAATCTGGGGCAGCGGCGAACGCATCCGCGCGGCGATCAAGTTCTTCATCTACACGATGGCGGGGAGCCTCCTGATGTTCCTCGCGATTCTCTACGTCTACATCCACCTAGGCGACGCGAGGACCTTCGACCTCCGCGAAGTCTACGCCGCCCTCCAGCAGAACCCGATCACGGGAACCGCCGGGACGCTGTGCTTCCTCGCGTTCGCGCTCGCATTCGCGATCAAGGTCCCGCTCTTCCCGTTCCACACGTGGCTGCCCGACGCTCACACCGAAGCGCCGACGGCGGGCTCCGTGGTGCTCGCGGGTGTGCTCCTCAAGATGGGCACCTACGGCTTCATCCGCTTCGCCATTCCGTTCTTCCCGGAGGCTGCCATCGATCTCGCTCCCTGGTTTTCGGTGCTCTCGGTCGTCGGAATCGTCTTCGGGGCGATGATGTGCTTCGTGCAGGATGACATGAAGAAGCTCATCGCGTACTCGAGCGTCTCGCACATGGGATTCGTCATGCTCGGGCTCTTCGCGTTCACGACGCAGCATTCGGTCGGCGTGACGGGCAGCGTGCTCCAGATGATCAACCACGGCATCTCGACAGGCGCGCTCTTCCTCTTGATCGGCGCGGTTTACGAGCGCCGACACACGCGCAAGATCGTCGACTACGGCGGTCTCGCCCCGATCGTGCCGAAGTTCGCGGTGATCTTCTTCATCACGACGCTCTCATCGATCGGTCTTCCGTTCCTCAACGGATTCGTCGGAGAATTCTTGATTCTCCAGGGGACCTACCAGCAGAGCATCGCCTACGCGGGCTTCGCGGGCACGGGTGTCATTCTCGGTGCCGTGTACATGCTGGTCCTCTACCGTCGTGTCTTTCTCGGTCAGATCTCGAACGACAAGAATCGCAAGGTCGAGGACCTCAACGGTCGCGAGATGTCGTTTCTCGTGCCCTTGATCGCGCTGATGGTCCTCCTCGGGTTGTTCAGCCCTTGGCTCACCGAACGCATCGAGCCCAGCGTCGTCGCGTGGCTCGACCTCGTGCACGCCAGTCGGTAGGACGGAACGTCGAAGATGACAGCAACGCTTTTCCAAGGACTCCTCGCGAACGTGGCCGCGCAAGCTCCGACGGAGGTCATCGTCGGCGCCGAGGACCTCCAAGCGATCCTCCCCGCCCTGATCCTCTTCGCGTCGGGCGGGATGGTGGTTCTCTTGGAGGTGTTCAGGCGTTCACTGAGGGGGAGGGTTCTGACGGGGACGCTGCTCCAGGCAGAGAAGGCGGACGCCGGTGGCATGACGGCGACTCTGCACTTCATCGCCCTCCTCGGAACGGCGATCGCAGGTGCCTTCGTTTGCGCGGCCTTCGAAAGCTCGAAAGCTCAGACCTTTTTCACGGGCGCCGTCCGCGTCGACACGTTCACGAACTCCATCAGCGCGCTCATTATCGTCGGAGCATTTCTCTAGCTGCTCGTTTCGATCGACTACTTGCGCCGCCACCGCAGCACGCATGGCGAGTTTCACTGTCTCGTGCTCTGGGCGGCCGGCTCGATGATCCTGTTCGTGCAATCGAACAACCTCGTCATGGCGTTCCTCAGCCTCGAGACGATGTCGATGGCGGTCTACATCTTGACGAGCTTCTTTCGCGATTCGAGACGCAGCGTCGAAGGCGGCCTCAAGTACTTCGTGCTCGGGGGGTTCTCGACGGGCTTCCTGCTCTTCGGCTTCACACTGCTCTACGGTGCGACGCGCCAGATCGAGTTCGGCGCGATGACCGCGGCCCTCAGCGCCGGCACGGCCGACGTGCCCCTCCTCCTCGCCGGCCTCGTCCTCTCGCTCATCGGGCTCGCCTTCAAGGTCGGCGCCTTCCCATTCCACTCCTGGGTGCCCGACGCCTACGAAGGCGCGCCGACGGTCACGACGGGCTTCATGGCCGTCACGGTCAAGGTGGCTGGCTTCGCGGTCCTTCTCCGCCTCGTGGTCGGCTTCGGCACGGGTGGTGATCTCGATCTTCCGAACGGCTCCTCGGTCACCGAGATTCTCTCGTCGATCCTCTCCGCCCTCGCGATCACGACGATGATCTTCGGCAACTTCGTCGCCCTCGTGCAGAAGAGCGTCAAGCGCATGCTCGCCTACTCGGCGATCGGGCACACGGGCTACCTGCTCATCGGCGTCGTAGCCGCGCTTTCACCGGGAGCCAAGGACGATGCGAGCGCCGCGATCCTCTTCTACCTCTTGCCCTACTCGCTGATGACCGTCGGGGCCTTTGCGCTCCTCGCGTACTGTGTTCCTGCACAAGAGGCCTTCGGGGGAACCGGATCCGCGTCCGACGGCACGGCCGAAGATCACGAGAGCTTCGATGACTACCGAGGACTCTCGCAGCAGCGTCCGGTCTTGGCCTTCCTGCTCCTCGTTCTCATGGTCTCGTTCGCGGGCATTCCCCCGACGGCCGGCTTCTGGGCGAAGCTCTACCTCTTCCGCGTCGCGATCCAGACCGATCACGTCGCGCTCGCCGTCGTTGGTGTCTTGACCTCGGTCGTCTCGGTCGGCTTCTACCTGCGCCTCGTCGTCAGCGCGTACATGCAGCCCGCCGAGCAAGAGTTCGGAGGCTCCGACTTCGAACGCCGCCTCGCGAGCGGACTCGTCATCGCTGCCGCAGCGATCGCGGTGATCCTGCTCGGGCTGTTTCCAGAAGCGGCGCTCGAGCTGACGGCGTCGTCCGCGGGACAAGTCGCCCGCTGATCGATCGCACCAGTCGAAGTGCCGTACCGACGAGCCCGAGCTGCACCCCGGACTGCGCGGGCTGTCAGGGTCGAACCATTCCGGATCTTTCGGATCTCGGATCCGAACGCGCACGCTTCTTGCACGAAGTCTCCTGAATCCGACGACACAGGAAACCTCGATGAACCGAGCCGAGAGAGCAGCGTGCGCATCGCCCTCCCGTCGAAACCTCCGCTCAGGCCGGTTTCCATTCACGCGGCGGGCTCCTGTCCACCGCTGCGGTCTTCGTTCCCGTAAAGGGACAGACCGAGGAGGTCGAGACGAGAGTCCTCGTCCTCGATGCCGGCCGTGAGCTCCTCGAGGACATTCTCGCATCGGATTTCTCGGAGCTCGTCGCGACCTGGGGCACACACACACGTACGGTCATCGGAAGCGTCGGAACCGCGACGGGCGGCGCCGTGCTGACCGTGACGATCGACGACACCGACGCGCGTCGACTTCCGATTCGTCGCTTCTCAGAACGCCGGAACGGACGGCGAACTCCAGTTCGACGACGGAACCAGAACCTGGGCGACGATCACGGCGAACGTCTCCGGGCTTCGGTTCAACTCGGAGACGAGTGGCATCCGCATCGAGATCGAGATCGACATCGTGAACCGCAACGCGGATCGCACACTGCGCACGTCGACGTACTCGCGCGTCGTCAAGTTCCGCAACGGATCCTGACGACCCCGGTCAAAGCAGACCGAAGATGCGGTCCCAGTCGCCGATCGCATCGAGAGCACATCTCGCTGAGCCGACGTCGGCGTCTGAGAGCCCATCGACCATCTCGACGACTGCGGTGAGCGCGCCCCAATAATCGAGGTCGTCGTCGAGACACTCCGCGACCTTGGCGTTCGTCTCGGCGATCCAGGAAGTTTCGCTCGACGCCTCGCCGACCTCCTCGGACATCGAAGATGCGTAGAGGAGTCTCTCTCGGAAGCCGAGGAAGACGTTGACGGCATCGCGTGCACGTCCGAGTGTCGCCTCGCCGAAGTCGAGCGTGTCGCTGTAACGCTCCGAGAGGAGCGCCGCGCGAATGACGCGGCCGCGGAAACCCGATTCGAGCAGCTCGTGGACCGAGACGACGTTTCGGTTCTTGAGATCCATCGCCTGGCCTTCGACGGTGACGGGTCCGCTGTGGAGCCAGTACTTCGCAAGGGGTCGACCACCCTGTCCGAGGCCACCGAGGACGGCAGCTTGCGCCATCTCGCATTCGTGGTGCGGGAAGACGTTGTCGCACGCGCCGGTGTGAATGTCGAAAAACTCGCCGAGGTACTTTCGCCCCATCGCGACACACTCGACGTGCCAACCCGGGAAGCCGCGCCCCCACGGGCTATCCCAGTGCATCTGGTGAAGCGCGTCGGTGCGCCAGAGGTCGATGTCGAGGGGGTGCTTCTTCTCGGGGTGCGCCTCGGTGAGTGACGACTTTTGCAGCTCGGTGAGGCCGTCGAGCGACTTGCCCGAGAGCTGACCGAAGCCCGAGTACTTCGTGATGTCGAGGTAGAGGTTGCCTCCCGCCTGATACGTCGCGCCCGTCTCTTCGAGCTCGCGGATCGTCGCGATCATCTCGTCGACGTGCTCGCGTGCCTTCGGGTACTCGCTCGCGCCGAGAATGCCGAGCGCGCGACGATCATCCTGGAAGAGCTTCACCTCGTTCTCGGCGAGCTCCCACGCGTAGAGCCCCGCGCGACCCGCGGCGATCTCGACGACGTCCTGCTCGAACTCGTTGAGGTGTCCGACGTCGGTGATGTTCATCACCTGGTGAACCTCGTAGCCCGAACGGTCGAGATGACGCCGCAAGACATCGGCGAGGAGGTAGGAGCGGAACTTGCTGATGTCGATCGGCTCCTTGACGGTCGGGCCGCAGTGGTACATGCGGACCTTGCGCGGCTCGAGCGACTCGAAGGGCTCGAGCTGTCCACCGAGACTGTTCGTCACCTTCAGAATTCCAGAAGATCGGAGGCTCATCGTCTTACTCCACTTCGATGCGCCGGTGCTTCTTCTTGCCGGCTTGCAGCAGAATCACGCCGTCTTCGTTGAGGTCGTCGAGCGTCAGGATACGATCGTCCGCGACCTTCTCCTTGTTGACGCGCGCGCCACCGCCCTTGGCGAGACGCCGCGCCGCCCCGCGCGAGTCGCAGAGCCCGGACTCGTGAAAGATCTGGAAGACCGGAATGCCTTCCTCGAGCGCGCCACGGCCGACCGTGTGCGTCGGAACGGACGCCGCGTCGGACCCGCCACTCTCGAAGAGCTTCTTCGCCGCTTCGCGCGACTTTTCGGCTTCTTCGTCACCGTGTGTCAGCGCCGTCGCGGCCATCGCGAGGCGCTCCTTGGCCGTGCGAATGTCGGCGCCTTCCAGCTTCTCGAGCTCCTCGATCTCCGCAATCGGAAGGAGCGTGAAGAGGCGCAGGAACTTGCCGACGTCGCGGTCGTCCGTGTTGATCCAGAACTGGTAGTAATCGTACGGCGAGGTCTTCTTCGGGTCGAGCCAGACAGCGCCCTTCTCCGTCTTGCCCATCTTGTTGCCGCTCGCGGTCGTGATGAGCGGCGTCGTGATGCCGTACGACGGTTTCGATTCGACTCGGCGAATCAAATCGATGCCCGCGACGATGTTCCCCCACTGATCCTTGCCACCGATCTGCAGCACGCATCCGTATCGCTGCTGGAGCACGAGAAAGTCGTACGCCTGGAGGATCATGTAGTTGAACTCGAGGAACGAGAGCCCGCTCTCGGACTCGATGCGCATCTTGACGCTCTCGGCGGTCAACATGCGGTTGATGCTGAAGAAGCGTCCGATCTCGCGCAGGAAGTCGACGTAATTGAGCGCGAGGAGCCAATCGGCGTTGTTGATCAGCAATCCCTGGGTCGGTGATTCGCTTTCGCTTCCTGCAGGAGCGAGATCGACGTATCCCGAGAGCTGCGTGCGCAGACAGTCGATGTTGGTCTCGATCTCATCGCCGCCGAGCACCTTGCGCATCTCGGTCTTGCCGGTCGGATCACCGATCCGACCCGTGCCGCCGCCGACGACCGCGATCGGTCGATGGCCCGACTGCTGCACGTGGATGAGCGCCATGACCTGCACGAGGTGACCGACGTGGAGAGAGTCGGCCGAGGGATCGAACCCGATGTACGCGGTGGTCGGGTCGGCGCCGTCCGCGAGGATCTTCGCGAGCGCCTCGTCGTCTGTCGTATCTTGAATGAAGCCCCTCTCACGAAGGGTTTGCAAGAGTCCACTCAACCGGCTGGCTCCCTGAAATTCTGGCTCCCTACCAATTCTGACAGAGCTGCCGCAGCGCATCGTGCGCAAGGACAGCTGCGTGGATCTTCGACGACGGCAATCCGCCGAGGGCACCGTCGACGGTGTCGCGGTCGATCGACGAGACGTCCGCCTTCGACTTTCCGAGGACGAGCTCCGTGAGGACCGATCCGGCCGCGACGGCCGCGGGGCACCCGTAGGCCTGAAAGCGAATCGCGCTCAGCGACTCACGCCCCTCGTCGAACGTCGCGGTCAGTCGCAAGAGATCGCCGCAGACGGGATTCTCGACCTCGACGCTGACGTCGGGATCCTCGAGAACACCGGTGTTGCGCGGCTCGCGAAAGTGCTCGTCGAAAGGATCGTGACTCACAGAAGCGATTCGAGCTTCTGCGTGTAGACGTCTTTCGGCTGGACGCCCGAATCGCGACCGACCTCTTCTCCGTCCTTGATGTAGACGACGGTCGGAACGCTCATGATCCCGAACTTCTGCGCAGTCTCGGGAGCCTGATCGATATCGATCTTCGCGATGATGGCACGACCTTCGAACTCGCCCGAGAGCTGATCGATCGTCGGCGCGAGCATCTTGCACGGGCCGCACCAGGTCGCGCTGAAGTCGATGAGGGCCGGGGCGGACGCAGAGAGGATTTCCGACTCGAAGTTAGCGTCGGTGATTTCGAGAGGCAAGGGACTGTCCTTTCGCTGGAAGGGCTGAAAAAGAGGCAGACCGGACGGCCGGAGATTATAGCAAGCCCGGTAACGGAGAGAGAGACGCTCACGGCGATTTTCGGCCTCGCGGTCGCGCCGATGCGCCGTTCAGAGGATGGTCGCTCGACGCCGATACTCCTGACACGAGGTCAACGAGGAGGAGATTTCATGTCGACAGCCGACATCCAGGTTCTGGAACATTACCGCGAGATTCCGATCGTCCAACTGTCTTACAACGAGCCGACGCTCCTCACCCCGGAGGCGCACCAGGCCGAGGTGAGCAGCCTTTCGGATCTTCCCTTCGAGAAGTTCGCGCTCATCGCGAGCTTCCAGAACCTGTCCTGGAGCTCCGAGTACGGGCCGCAGGAGATGTCCCAGTTCTTCCAGACGGAGGAATTCCAGAAGCTCCAGGCTCGCCTCGTCACCGTCGTCCGCTACCACGCGGGCTCGCTCACGTCGATGATCCAGACCATGAGCGCGTACACGATGATGCGGGGTGGAGCGAGCAACTTCTCTCCCGACCTCGAGTCGGCGCTGCGCATCTCGCGCCGGGCGATCGACCGCGCTCTCGAGACCGTCGACGCCTGAGCCTATCGGGTCGCCCCACGCCAGCCCGAGGGAGCGAGTTCCCGGAAATCGAAAAAACGAGAGCCCGTAAGTCAGCACGGTGGACGGGTTTTCGACGCAAACGGATGGACAGTTGCGAGCCGGAGCCTAAAATAATTGGTTCCGCGCGTTGGTGAGGTATCACGAGCGTGCCCCCCGCGACGCTCCTGGCTCTCGGACCTTCGATTCCGCGGATCCTCTTTCCGAATCAGCTCCCGTAGCGCGACCCGATGATCTCGAAACGAATCGCCTTCTCGGCCCTCCTCTACGCAATCCTCATCACGGCCTTCGGCACGAGCCACCGGCTGTTCGCCCAGTTCGACCTCGGCGGCCCGGGTGGGCTCGGCGGCCCCGTAGGCGCTGATCACGTCACCTGGAAGCTCCGCATCGAGCCCGAGAAGCTCGCGCCCGGAGCCGAGGGCGAGATCGTCGCCGAGTACACGCTCGAGGCGGGCTGGACGATGTACGCGCCGTCCACGCCGAAGGGCGATATCCCGGTCATCAAGACCGAGATCAAGATCACGCACCCGCAGATCGAGGCGCTCGGCGACGCGGCGTATCCCAAGCCGAAGGTCTCGCACGACGCGGACCTCGATCAGACCTTCCACAAGCTCGACGGCACGGGCGCCTTTCGTCAGAAGTTCCGCCTCAAGCCGGGTGCGGCCGCGGGCCCGCTCGAGCTCGAGCCGCTCCTTACGTACCAGGCCTGCGACGACAGCACGTGTGATCCGCTGACGAAGGACAAGCCGTTCCCCGTGACGCTCACGGTTGCCGGCGGTGAGAAGCCGACGTCGCCGAAGACGGGCGGTGTAGGTGACCTGCTCGGCGCTCCGGGAATCGGAGCTCCGGGAATCGGAGCCCCGGGAGGCGGAGCCTTCGGCGACGACGATCCCGTCATGAAGTTCACGATCGTCCCGCCGAGCGGCGAGCTCGTCCGCGGAGAGAAGGTCACGCTGACGGTGAAGTACACGATCGCGGAGGGCTGGTATTCCTACGCTCCCGATCATGACGTGAAGAACGGCGCGCCGGGATCTCCCGTGACGCCGTCGGCCCCCGAAGGCGCGCCGTACAAGATCGTCGGCAAGGCCCGCGCGCCGAGCGCGTACGACAAGTCGGTGAAGATCCTACCGGACGAGCCGGCCAAGAACGCCCGGGCGATCAAGGGCAGCGGCGAGATCCGACAGGACATCACCCTCCTCGCCGACGCGACACCGGGCTCGATCGCGACGAGTCTCGTCGTCAACTGGGCGGCCTGCGAGGACAAGGAGTTCGGAACGTGCACGATTCCGACGGACGAGACGCTGACGTTCGCGGCGAACGTCTCGTCAGCAGCAGCCGTCGACTCGGCAGTCAAGGGATCGGCAGCGAAACCGGACTCACCCGCGCCGAGCATCGACGACGAGGAGATCACGGAGGAGTCGAAGGGCTTCGGAGCAGCGTTCGGCGGGCTTTGGGGTCTGATCCTGGCGATGGTGGGTGGCGGGCTGTTCGCGCTCGTCATGCCGTGCACCTACCCGATGATTCCGCTGACGATCGCGTTCTTCACGAAGCAGGCCGAGAAGCGCGGCGGCAAAGTTCTTCCGCTCGCTCTTCTTTACGGAGCCGGAATCATCGTCTCGTTCGTCGTGATCGGACTCGTGATCGGCGAGCCGATCATCCGGTTCGCGCAGAGCTTCTCGCTCAATCTCATCTTCGGCATCATTTTCGTCCTCTTCGCGCTGAGCTTCTTCGACGTCTTCCAGATCCGCCTTCCGGGCTCGGTGATGAACGTCGCCAACCGTGCGAGCGGCTCGTCCGGATACCTCGGAGTCTTCGTTCTCGGCCTGACGCTCGTGATCACGTCGTTCACGTGCACCGCGCCGGTCATGGGTACGATGCTCGCGAGTATCGGGACGGCCGGCGGCTCACGCCTCGAGGTCATGTTCGGCATGGCGATCTTCGGGCTGACGCTCGCGACGCCGTTCGTCTTCCTCGCGCTCTTTCCGGCAAAGGTGCGCTCGCTGCCCAGCTCGGGCGAGTGGATGCACACGGTGAAGATCTTCCTCGGCTTCCTCGAGCTCGCGGCGGCGTTCAAGTTCTTCTCGAACGCCGACCTGGCACTCTTCAGCGGAGACTTCGTCATCTCGCGCCAGCTCTTCCTCCTGATCTGGTCGACGATCTTTCTCCTCATGGCGCTTTACCTGCTGAACTTCATTCGTCTCAAGAGCGAGGACACGAAGAAGATCAGCGGCGGACGTATGCTAGCGGGTCTCGCCGTGCTGTTCGGCAGCATCTACTTCTACGAGGGATCGCGGGGCATGCCACTCGATCCGCTGACGCTCGCGCTCGCGCCCCCGGCAACCAAGGGAGAGTGGCCACTCGTCAAAGACGACTTCGAAGGCGCGATGGAGCTCGCGAAGAACGAGCGGAAACGAGTTCTGATCAACTTCACGGGCTTCACATGAGCGAACTGCCGCGTGATGGAAGAGGTCGTCTTCCCGAAGACCAAGAAGGAGATGCAAGAGTTCGTCGAACTTCGCCTCCACACGGATCACAACGATCTGAAGCTCAAGGAGCGCTGGGTGGAGCTGCAAAAGAAAATGGTCGGCAAGCTGGCGCTGCCGTCCTACGTCATCGTCGATCCGAAGGAGCCGACGAAGCCCCTCGCCCAGAACGAGGCGCTTCAGCCAGCTGCGACCTGGGCGAAGTGGCTGCAGAAGCACGCCAAGCCGCTCAAGTAGACCGCGCGTCGACCCGGTGATTTCACAAACTCGCTCGATCACCGGGCCGCTGCGCTTGTCAGAGTCGCTCACCAGGCCTACAATGGGGCCTTGGTGTGATCGTTCACCGTTCGCGGGGTCGACGATCCGAAGCCCCACGGAGGTCGAAGCTTGCGTCTCTCGAAGAGCCCCGCCACCCGCACTGTGATGGCCCTGGTGTTCGCGTTCCTGATCGCGCTGACAGCCGTCGCGGCTCCGTCACAAGACAAGACGCCCGGCGGAACGTCGGCCGAGCCTCCGAGCCCCGAGCACGTCCAGTGTCGCGCCTGCGACGAGAAGGGACGCGTCGATTGCGCACGCTGCGAGGGCACGGGCAAGATCCACAAGACCTGCGAACGCTGCGAGGGCACTTCGAAACGTCTCTGCCGCGTCTGCGACAATCCGAACAGTTTCAGCGAATCGGAGGCGGGGCCAGGCAGCGTCGTCTGTAGCTACTGCGGCGGCAGCGGCACGCTCGGCAATACGGGCAAGCGCTGCGCGAAGTGTCGCGGCGAAGGCTTGCACAAGTGCGAGACTTGCCGAGGCAGGGGCACTCTGAAGTGCAAGCCGACGATCTACGCCGGCGTCTGCGGTGACTGTCGCCTCGCGAAGAAGGTTCCGTGCACGATCTGCGACGGCACGAAGTGGGTCCATCGTTCGAAGATCGAGAAGCCGACGCGACGTGGCGCCAAGTCCGGCGCGAGTGGCCAGACGACCAAGAGCAGGACGGCGAGCAGAGTCGACAGAGCCAAGGAGCCGAAGGCGCGTACGGCCGAGGAGGTCGAGCGACGCTTCGCCTCCCTGACCGAGCTGCGCCTGAGCGAAGGCGAGGTCGACACGACGAGGCTCCGCAAGGTCGTCGGCGAACAGCTCGGTAAGGCGAAGCGCGCCGAACGGGATCTCGAAGCGACGCTCGCATCGCTGCCGCGAGGAAGCGGCGAAAAGATCACGGGAGAGCTCAACGCCCTGCGCCGCCGCACCGAGGAGACGCAGCGACGAATTCGCAAGCAGCTCTCGCGCGTCAGCGATGTCGACTCCCTCCTCGCGGAGTTCGACTCCTTCTACGTCCGCTGTCAAAAGCACCTCGCCGCCCGCCCGGAGGGGCCGTTCAAGACGAAACGACAAAAGGATAAGCTCGACGATTGGATCGGCGATATGTCGTACTCGTTGCGCAACTGCGAGAAGCGAGCGGTCAAGCTGGCGGAGAATCCTCCGTCCGAGGTCGAAGAAATCTCGAACGCGCTCGACAAGGAGCTCGAGAGCCTCACCGCCGCCGTCAAGGTCGCCGATCAGAGCGTCGCGGCGGCGCTCGCCGAAGAGGACACGATCGAGCCCAAGCCCGGTGGCTCGAGCTCGAAGAAGTCGAGCCGGCGATCGCCGACCAAACGCTCGGGCCGACGAGGTGGTTATTCGACAAAGAACGACGACGAGAACACTGTCGAAACGGACTTGGCCGACGACGGCCCGGGCCGCAAGCGTTCCTCGAAATCGAAACGCCGCAAGGACGACGAAGCCTACGTCGAGGACGGCGAGGAAGAACCGGGCGGCGGCTCGCTCCTCATCGCGGCGATCAGCGGCCTCCTCGGCTTCGGCGCAGCCGGGGTCGTCTTCCTCATCTCAGGGAGACGCGGGGGCGCGTAGATAGACCCTGCCGAATCACTCCTTCGAGACGAGAGCCGATGTCGTCTCTGACCTTCCTTCTGCTGATTTCGAACTCGATCCTCAGCGTCGCTGACGACGCCGGGCAGGGTGTCCGACTCGCCGGGGTCGAGCTGACGTTCATCGACGCCGAAGCGACTGGCTACGCGACCTTTCAAAGCCACAACCAGAAGGTCGTGAGCACGAAGGGCGACATCTTTGCCAGCTACTTGCGGCGTCGCAACCAAGCGTACACCGCGCAGACGTGGCGCCTCGTCCGCAGTCGAGATCGCGGGCGTTCGTTCCGTACGATCTACGAAGCGACCCACGCGACGAATCCACCCGTTCTCGAGACAGACGACGACGGCAATCTCTACCTCGTTCGCCCCGACTTCCAAGACGGCCACGCCGACCTCTACCGCTTCCGCAAGGCGAAGGAGTTCAAGGACCCGATGATCAGCAAGATTCCCGGTGGAGCGGCCGGAAAGTTTTGCATGCTTCTCGACCGGAGTCGCGAGCGGCTCTTCTACTTCGCGCACAACAACACGTTTCACGTGATTCGCCTCGACGGCACCGTCGAGCGTCGCGTGGCGCTCCTGAAGCATGGCAAGAACGCGGTCCTTCAATACCCCCTCCTCACGCTCGATTCTCGAGGCCGATTGCACGCCGCGTGGACGACGCAGAAACACGGCGTCTACATGTACTGGGACATCCACCACATCGTCAGCCCGGACAACGGTCGGACTTGGAAAGACCACGCGCGGAGCGAGCGTTCGTTCAACCTCTACTCGATCGGAGGAGCTCGCGAGCTCGCCGAGGACGGCTCGATCATCGGGACGTTCACCGATCAGAAGGAGTCGACGAGCGCCGACGGTGGCGGTTGCGCCGTCTGGTTCTTCCGCATCCCGACGCGAACCGACGAAGCACGGTCGCGAT
>CAYZGY010000084.1:6090-15680 GCA_964478085.1 uncultured Planctomycetia bacterium | reverse complement strand
GACGAGCCGTCCGAGCACCTCGCCTGATCTCAACTTCTCGTGCGCGCGGTTGACGTCTTCGAGCGGGTAGCGATCCGTGACGATCGAGCGCACGTCTCCTGCGGCGAGAGCTTCCGCGGCGGCGGAGATGTCCGATCGCGCGCCGCAGCGAGTCCCGATGAACTCGAGCTCGTTCTGAGCCATTCGCTTTCCTTCGAGAGTCCAAGAGTCGGGGGTGTAGCCGACGAGGACGAAGCGTCCGCCGTTCGCGAGCGAGTCGATGCCCGCCGAGATCGTGTCTTCGCTTCCGACGATGTCGATGACGCAGTCCGCGCCCCAGCCATCCGTCAGGCGACGAACCTCGCTCACGAGGTCGAGCTTCGAGCTGTCGATCGCCTCGTGGGCGCCGAGCTCGATGGCGCGAGCGCATTTCGCCTCGCTTCGGTCGATCGAGATGACGCGCGCTCCCGTCAGTCGTGCGAACTGGATCGCGAACGATCCGACACCGCCCGCTCCGACGATGACGACGGTCTCCTCGTCGTGGATTCTCGAGCGGTCGACGGCGTGATACGCGGTGATACCGGCATCGGCGAGGACGGCGGCATCGTGCCAGGCGACGCCGTCGGGTACGGCGACGAGCTGCGAGGCCGGTGCGCAGAAGTACTCCGCGTACGCACCGGGGATGTCCTTGACGCCGATGATTCCCGTGATGTCCGGACAGAGTTGCGTACGGCCAGCACGGCAATTCAGACACTCGCCACACGTGACGAAGTTGTAAGTCGTCACGCGATCGCCCGGCGACACGCCTTTGACGTTTGCTCCGACGCTCTCGACGACTCCCGCGGGCTCATGGCCCATCACGAACGGGAGCTCGGCGCGGTAGCCGAAGCCGTCGAGCATCTTGAGATCGGTCCCGTCGACACCGCATGCGTGAACGCGAATCAACGCTTCGTCGGGACCGGGCTCCGGCTTGTCGATCGTCTCGATGCGAAGGGGCTGACCGAATTCGTGAAGGACGGCTGCTCTCATGGTAGCTGCCTCAAATTCCGGGACGCAGGCCGATGATCTCTCGCGCTTCCTCCGCCGTCGCGATCGGGCGACCGACGAGCTTCGCCATCTGAACGACGCGATCGACGAGGTCGGCGTTCGACTGAGCGTAGGAGCCGTCGGGGTGGCGCCCGCAGTCCTCGTAGCCGACGCGAATGTGGCCGTTCTGGAGGACGCCACGGTTGATCTGTGCCCAGTACTCCTTCGGGTCGCGCGACATGCACGACATCGACCAGTTGAGCTTCTCGGGGCGGTGGTAGATTTGGTTGAAGAGGGCGAGGTCGGTCATCGGCTGACAGCTCTGTCCCGGCCAGCCGAAGAAGAAGGTCGCCCAAACGGGATCGTCGAGAAGTCCCTTCTCCTCTTCGACCTCGTCCGCGTCGTTCCAAAAGATGCCGTCGCGAATGATGCGGAGCGCATCGAAGGCGCCCGTGTCGAAGCACTCGAGCTCTGGCTTGACGCCGTGTTCCTTCGACCACTGGAAGTACTGACGCAGCTCGTCGATCGGGTGGACGGAGTAGCAGCAGATCGGCTTGACTTCCGTCGGGTACGGATCGAAGTACTCGTCGTGCGAGTTGAGATTGAGCGAGCTCATGTCCGGCTTGATCACCTCCCAAAGCTCGAGCTTCTGCTCGGGCCGCATGCTCGCGAGTCCCTGCTGGATCGCGGCGTTAGGAAAGCGCTCGCGGATCTGCTCGACGATCGCTGCCGTGTCTTGGATGTCGGGAATCTGCAGCTGGCGGCCGTCGGGCTGGACCACGGGGTCGCGTGAGTAGATACCGTGGATGTGGCTCATCGCGGCGCCAGCCTCGTTGGCGTCGATGTACTCCTTCGCGATCGGGTCGACGGTCTTGAGCTCGTCGTTTCTCGGGTTGAGCGGATCCTGGAGCGCCGGATCACACGTGATCGTGATGATGAGGGGAGTCCATTCCATCGTCTGGTCCTCGCGTATCGTGTTTCGATTCTTGTCTTCGTGGTCAGTGACTCAGAAAGTCGCGACGAGCTTGCGCAGCTCGGGCAAAGCCTCCCGCGCGCCCCAGTTCGGTAGCGGGTACTTGAAGAGGTCGAGCATCCAACGGCCCGTGTAGCCGATTTCGCGCAGCGCAGCGACGATCGCGTCCATGTCGAGGCAGCCGCGACCGGGCGGGAAGTGCAGTTCGGAGCTCGTCTGATCGCTGTCCGAAAAGTGGACGAGCTTGATGTGATCGCCGAGCGTCGTGACGGCCTCGACGTATCGACTCGGCATGCCGACGCCGAAGTGGCACGGGTCGTAGCAGACGCCGAAGGTCTTGCGGTCGACGCGGTCGCAGAGTGCCTTGAGGAGCTCGAGGTTCGTTCCGAGGGTGAACGGGTGCACCTCGATGTAGACGTCGAGGCCGCGTTCGGCAGCGTAGTCGGTTCCTCGCTGCAGGACGTCACACGTGTCGTCGAGGAGACGTCCGAAGAGGATCTCGTCGGTCGTTCCCGGTGGGACGCGTCCCTCGAACGTGATGACGTACTCGACGCCCAAATCGACTGCCTTGTCGATGTCCCGCTGAAGTCCCGCGAGCGCGACCTTCACGTCGTCACTGCTCCCCAGCGCCTGGAAGTAGGGCGAGTCCGGCACGTTCGAGCCGATGAGCTTCATGCCGAGCGAGCTGACGAACTCGCTCAGTTGCTGCCGGAGCTCACGGGTCGGAAAGCCTGGAATCTGGCAGTGGCAGATTTCGATCTGGTCGTAGCCGAGCTCGGCCATGACGCCGAGCGTGTGCTCGATCGGGTCGTCGAAGTATCCGATCGGATTGCCGATGATCGGGATGCTCATGGACGTGGCTCCTGGAGAAGGACGGTATCTTCGTTACTCTCGCGATTCAGCGCGTCAGCGCGAGTCGATAGGGACGATGTTGCTGGTAGAGACTTCGTCGCTGGGCGATCTGGCGTGCGAGAGCGGCAGAACCCGATTGCTCGGCCAGATTCACGGCACGCGACGCCGTGTCGATCGCTTCGTTGAATCGGCCGGCTTCCGCAAGCGCGGCAGCGTGGGCGTCGAGCGCGAGCGGGTCGCGATCTTGCGAGAGCCTGCGAGCGTGTCGGCCTCGTTCGAGTGCGAGCTCTGCGTTGCGCACGCTCTCGTCAGGGTGCGCGGCGCAGAGAAGTGCCGCACGCGTCGCGGCGGCGATTCCGATCTCGTCTCGATCGGTGATCTTTCGGTACTCGAGGATGGCCCGATTCGGCTTTCCGGTCTGCTCGAGAAGCCCACCGTATCGCACGCGGGTCGAATCGGAGTTCGGCGTTAGCTCGAGTGCCGCGCCGAGAGCCCCGATCGCGAGACCCGGCTCGCGTGCCAGCGCGCAGGTCTTCGCCGTGCTGTCGGTGAGGATTCTCGAGAGATCGGCCTTCCACGCAGCGGCCGTGCTCGCGTCCTTCGGGAGTGGGACGACCTCGAGATACTTCGTGTAAGAAATCAGCTGCATCCTCGCTGCCGCCGGGTAGCCGGCAAGCTCGAGAGCTGTCGCCGCCCAGCTTGCACTTCCGGCAGCTGCCGAAGGCGCGAGCGGCGGTCGCTGCCAACGACCCGGGAAGGGGAGCGTCCTCGCCAGGTACTCCGCCGGTTTCCGGCGGAGTACCTCGAGGTCTTTCTCGAGCGTCGGCACGGCGACGCGTCCTCGGTAGACGACCGTGATCCAGCCATCGTCGTCCAGGAGGAAGCTCATCGGAACGGGGAAACGTCGCTGATCACGATAGTGCGCCGAGAAGATGAGCTCGAGTTCTTCGAGGAGCTGCTTCGTGGCGAAGCCGACCGAGAAGGACTTCGAGAACTCCTCGGCGAGCTGGCGTGCCGGCTCTGAGGTCGATCCGCCAGTTAGGTCGTCGACACCGAGAGCAAGAATGTCGAGTCCCTTCGCTTTGAGAGCGTCGGCGTGATCGGCTAGCTCTCGAAGCTCGCGCTGACACGGTACGCACCACGACGCCCAAAGAGTCAGGAGTAGTGGACGCTTGTTGCTCTGTGTGCGAGATTTCGAAGAGCCGTCTCTCCCGCGGTACAGGAGACCGGTTTTGGGAATCCGAAGCGGAAGCGCGACGCGCGCGGTTTCGTCTCGTCGTTCGACATTGAGCGACTCGGCCGTCAGCTGCTGCGGCGATCGCACCGGGACGGTATTCGCTTCGCCGCTCCCTTCGACGAGCTGATACCGCGTTCCTGGTCGGACCCCCGGGAACTCCTCGACCGTGCCGTTCGGCCAACGGACGACGATTCTCTCGGGAGTCGATTTGCCGAGTCCGAAATGGACGGCCGAGCTCGACTGCGAGAGAAAGCCGCTGCCAGCACGAACCGTACGCAGGAGAGGAATCGTCTCGCCGGCGAGGTGAAGCTCGACGCGAGCTCCGATCGCATCGCGGTTCGACTTCGTTCCCCGGAGCTCCGCCGAAACGAAGCGCGAAGACGACGTGCCGTCGTTGCGCAGAAGTCGCAGCCTCGGCGCCGTTCGATTCGCGATCCAAAGGTCGAGATCACCGTCGTGGTCCCAATCGATGACGCCGATCGCGCGACCGTCGTCGAGGAGGTCGAGTCCCGAGACGGACGAGACGTTGGCGAATCTCGCTTCGTCGTCCGACCCGGTATAGAGAAAAGCGCAGGGGCGTTCGTAGCCGCTGAACGATCCGCCACGCTCGACGAGCGTCATGAGCGCGACCCAGGACTTGCGATACTCTTCACTCCGGGCCGCGTCCACCACGTTCGTCGGCGAGCGCGACACGACCTGTCGCCAGAAGAAGCTTCACAGGTCCCGAGTATCCTCGTTCGTCATGTAGCCGTTCGTGACGACGAGGTCCTCGAGGCCGTCGTTGTCGAGATCGGCGAATTGCGCGTCCCAGGACCAGCGGCCCATCGTGATGCCCGAGTCGACGCTGACATCCTCGAAGCTTTTTCCGTTTCGACTCGCGAAGAGCGAGTTGCCGCGAGCGTGACGCTGCATGGCCGATTTGACCTCGTCGGTGGTGCCTTCGCGGAATTGACGCTGGTACGTGATGCGATTCCCCGCCGACGAAAACATGTTGCTCACGTGGAGGTCGAAAAAACCGTCGCGGTCGACGTCGGCCCAGGCGACGCCCATGCCCGCGGCCATGTCCTCGACGCCGACGGTCGCTGCGACGTCGACGAAGCGCGAGTCGTCGTTGCGATAGAGGTTGTTGCGTCCGTAGTCGTTCGCGACGTAGAGGTCGAGGTCGCCGTCGTTGTCGAAGTCCTCCCACGAGGCAGCGAAGCTGAAGCGTCGGTTGTTCGTGTCGAGCCCCGTGCTCTTCGTCACATCCGTGAACTTCCAAGCCCCCGCGTTTCGAAGGAGTGCGTTCGGGGCGCCGTTTTCGGCGTCGTGGTAGGGGACGGGTGAGAGATTGGGGTAGCACGTCGCGTAGATGTCGACGAGTCCGTCGTGATCGTAGTCGGCAGCGGCGAGGGAGTGCGTGCCCGGCGAGGCGACGAGCTCCTTCGAGGCGAATCGTCCGCCGCCCGTGTTCTCGAACGGCAGCACTCCGTCGAGGAGTCCGAGAACGAGATCGCGATCACCGTCGTTGTCGAGATCGACGAGGAGCGCGCTCCGCGTGTGATCGAGAAGATCGACGCCGGCGCTTGGTCCGCCTTCGACGACCGTTCCATCCTTCTGGGCGAGGAGAAGGCGATTGGGCAGTCCCCCGGGCTGGCAGAGGTAGACATCCTCGAGGTCGTCACCGTTCGCATCACCGATCGCGAGTCCGCTGTGTCCCGTGACGTCGACGCCGAGTCGCGTGGGCAGCGTTCGCGTCCAGTGGGAGCTTCCGCGAAGGAGCTGCTCGCGGTAGTTCGGTAGCGCGCCGAGCGCCGCTTCGGTGCAGTCGGAGAAGAGGCGCGCCGAGCTCGAGAGCTCGACCTCCTCGAAGGTGTCGAGGTCGACGCGCGTTAGCTTCGGGGCGGTCGACGCGTCACCGGGCCGCCACAGGCAGACCCAACTCGCCGTCTGTTGAACGCCGTGATCGGAGCTCGTCCTGAGCGTTTCGACGATGACGTCAGTGGCGAGCACGTCGCCTCGTCTTTCGACGCTGATGATCTTGAACGAGGCGCGCTCGAGTTTGGGCGCACGACCGGTGTGGTCGGCGTGTGCTGGGGAGAATCGGTCGGCTCCCGAGTCCGTGCTCGCTTTGCCGAGTCCTCGTCGAACGCGGAATGACTCACCGACCACCGTTTCCGTCGTCTTCGGTCGGAGCGGGCCGAAGACGAATCCCTCACGGGTGATCAGCTCGCTGAGCGAAGAAGCCGGCGGACTCGCGTCCTCGAGGAGGATCTTTCCGAGCTTCTTGAGCTGTTCGTTCGCTCGTTCGCTGAACGCCTCGGTATCCCAGCCATCCTCGGCCGGCTCCAGGCGGTCGAGAGAGCTCGCGAGCAGTCGCGAGTAACCGCGTTTGCCGTCGGGAACGAGCGAGGCTCGGGCTTCGGTCTTCGTCTCTTCCGCTTTCTCATCACTCGGCTCGCCGATGAATCCCGTCTGCACGAGGATCCCGAAGGCGACGCAGAAGAGGATGACGATCACGCTGATGAGCAGCCCGGCGGTCCACGCCGCACGCATGCGGAGCTCCTTGCGTGTGTGAAACGCGAGCCAGCAGATCGCGAGGATGAGGATCGGCGTGTTGAAGATTCCCGCGAAGTACTGACCGAAGATGACGAGCGTCTCGGGCGGCGCGTCTTGAATGACGAGAACGAAGAGGATGAGTCCGAGGTAGATGCTGTGCACCCAGCGGTAGCAGCGCGTCTTCGATTCGTTGCTGTGGCCGACGAGCGACATGCTCCCGAGGACGTCGGCCCACATGCGTCCGGTGGCCGCGGTCGCGACGATGAGGGTCGAGAACAGCGTGCAGAACGCGCCGCCCGCGAAGATCGCGTAGGACCAGTTGCCGTAGGTCGTCGTGTAGATTGCGGACATGTCCTCGATGACGGCCGAGCCCTCCGGGACGGACCCTTCGCGGTTGAAGATCGCCGAGCCGAGCAGGAAGTACGCCGCGGTGACGACCGTCGCGAGAATCGTCGCGAGCCCTGCGTCGACCTTGAGGATGCGAATCCAGCCCTTCGCTCGTTCGAGCCAGCCTTCGGAGTCGGGCTTGCCGACGTGCTCGCCGTATCCCTTCTCGAGCACCCAGTAGGGGTACATGAAGAGCTCGTTGGCGGTCGTTCCGAGCGCGCCGAGGAGGCTGATCACTGCGTACGCGGCGAGCGCCGGCTGATCACCGAGCGAGAAGGTCAGGCCCGACGTGATCTCTTCGAGACGAATCGCGTGATCCGTCCCTTGAATCAGTACGAGGCCGACGACGACCGAGAAGCTGAAGCCGCCGACGAGGATCGCGATGAGCTTCTCCATCGACGCGTACGCGCCCTTCCACAAGACCGCGAAGGTCGCCAGCACGACGAGGGCGCCCCACGCCTTGACCGAGAAGGTGTCCGAGGAGCCGAGTGGCAGGATTCCGTGAAAGAGACCCGCGATCGCCTTCGCGATGCCGACGAGACCGATCATCGAGATCGTGTAGCCGACCATGTAGAGGAGCGCGACCCAAGACGTCTTGCGGAAGAGAGGTCCGGGCAGCGTGTTGAGCCCCTCGACCGTCGTGCGCTGGTGGACGAGGCAGTGCCGCGCGATTTCGACCTGCAGGAAGTACTTGATCAGGCAGGAGAGGATGACGGCCCACAGGAGCACGAAGCCGAACTTCGCGGCCTGGATCGGAGTGTTGATGAGCTCGCCGGAGCCCATCACCGATCCCGCGACGACAATCGCCGGCCCGAGGACCATCAGCGTCGAAAGGAATCCTCGTGGCGGGGGTCTCGTGCCGTCCGGCGGCGGACCGCTGCCGTCGTGCGTGCTCATCGCGTCTTCCTAATTCGTTTCGATCGAGACTCCGAGTCGCTCGAACGGCGCGGAGATCGTCGCCCAACGAGCCTCTTCGATTTCGACGCCACTTTCGAGCGCGCGCTCTCGACTGCGAGCCTCGAGTTCGCCTGGAGCCAGCACTTCGTCGAATCCTGGACAGGGCGGGCACGAATGAACGTAGTCGACGAGCGCGTTCGCCAAGCCGCCGAAGTGATCCATCGACGAGAACGAGCCGACGTCGATCGCGACGAGAAGGGTGCCGTCGTTGCCACCGCTCAGTGGAGCGTCTTCGCTCTGGCAAGTTCCCGCGCCCGAGAGCGCTCCCGCGAGGAGGTCGACGATGAAGCTCAGTCCGTAGCCCTTGTGTCCGCCCATCGACTGAATCGCGCCACGGGGCCCCTCGCCGTCTCCGTAGAGATCTGCGGGATTCGTCGTCGGCTCGCCGTCGGCACGGACGATCCAGCCCTTTGGAACGTCTTCGCCACGTACGTGCATCGTGCGAACTTTGCCTTCGGGAACGACGCTCGTCGCGATGTCGAGGACGATCGGGAAGCCGTCCTCGCGCGGCACCGCGAACGCGATGGGGTTCGTCGAGAGGCGAGGCGATCGTCCGCCGAAGGGCGCGACCCATTGTCCACGCCCGCCGGCGTTGACGAGGACCATGCCGATCATGCGCTCGCGCGCGGCCTGGAGCGCGTAGCTCGCGAGTCGACCGGTGTGGCTCGTGTGTCGAAGCGTCGCTGCGGCGATACCGTTGGAGCGTGCCTTCCCGATCGTCCTCTCCATGGCCTCGTGCGCGAGCACCGGGCCGAAGCCGCCGCCACCGTCGAAGACGAGGCCGCTCGGGCGTTCGTTCACGAGCGTGAGTTGCGCATCGAGCGCGACCTCGCCCGCCTCGATCGCTTCGACGTACTGCGGAATGCGGATCAGGCCATGAGAGATGACACCGCTGATCTCGGCTTCGAGGAGGTGCTCGGTGACGGTTCGGGCGGCATCCTCGGAGACGCCTGTGGCGTGGAAAACAGCGCAGCACGCTCGCTCGAGCGCGTCGGTCGTGAAGCTTGGCATTTTGATTCAGTCTCTCGACTGGACGGGTTGGGCTGGCTTGAACTGCCGAAGGTTGGCGGCGCAGGCGCGGGTCGCTCGTTCGAGGTGGATCGCGTCCGTTGCACACGAGACGAATCGCATGCCGCGTTCGATCCATTTTCCGAGAACGGGCTCGTCCGGGTGGATCATGCCGGGAGCGACCCCCTTTTCGTTGGCGACGTCGATCATGCGTTCGACGGCCGTGATCATCTCGGGATGCTCGAGCTGTCCGACGAGTCCCTTGTCGACCGAAAGATCCATGTACCCGAGACAGGCCACATCGACTCCGTCGATGCTCAGCATCTCCTCGATGTTGTCGATCGCCTCCTGTCTTTCGAACTGGATCGCGAGGAGAGTCTCGGCATGATTGCGCTCGATGAAGGCCTCGGGGTCCATGTCGTGGTCGTCGGTCTGGTTCGGCGTGCACGCGAAGCCGCGAATTCCATGCGGCGGATAGCGCGTCCAGCTGACGATATTTCTGACTTCCTCCGGCGTGTTGACACGCGGGACGATGATCCCTTGGGCGCCGAGGTCGAGGTAACCCGCGACGAACGCGTACTCGCCCTGGGGCACGCGCACAACGGGAGCGATGCCCGCGTTGCGCGCCGTGCG
>CAYZGY010000084.1:5666-6080 GCA_964478085.1 uncultured Planctomycetia bacterium | reverse complement strand
GGTCTCGCGATTGAACGCGGTGTGCTCCGTGTCGATGAAGACCCAGTCGAGTCCTGCTCGTGCGTAAACGTTAGCGACTTCCGCGGAGCGAAAGCGGGAGATCTCCGTGCCGACCGTGACGTCACCACGGAGGAGCTTCTGCTTGAGCGATAAATGGGTCATGCGAGATGTCGATTCGTGGATTGAAGGAGATTTCGTGTCAGACGAGCTTTCCCACCGCTGCGCTTCGAAGCTGCAGGTCCATCGATTGTTCGCAGTGGGCGCGTAGCATCACCACGGCGCGTTCGATGTCGCGTGCGAGCATCGGCTCGACGATCTTCAAGTGCTGCTCGCGTGGTTTCGGCGCGTGTTGTGCGAGAACGCTGCCGCGCGAAAGAAGCCGGACGAGCTGATTCGCCTCGAGGGCATCGACGA
>CAYZGY010000084.1:0-5656 GCA_964478085.1 uncultured Planctomycetia bacterium | reverse complement strand
GAGGCTGCGGGCGCCCGAGAGCTTGGCGAGCTGCAGGTGGAACTCGGAATCGAGTCGGCGGACCTCCTCGGGCGAGCCACCGCTGTCGATGACCTTGTCGAGCTCGCTGGCCAAGCTGCGCAAGTCCTCGAGGTGAGTGTCGGTCGAGAGGACGGTCGCGTGGCGAATCGCCTCGCATTCGACGGCGATGCGGAGCACGTGCTGATTCCGCAGGCTCTCGACATCGAGCTTTCGCACCCGAGCGCCGACGCCCGACTCGTGCTCGACGAGGCCGTCGCGACCGAGGTCGCGGATCGCTTCGCCGATCGGCGCGAGACTCATGCCGAGATCTTCCGCCAGCCCTCGAAGGGGGAGTCGCTCACCCGGGGAGAGCTCACCGTCGACGATGCGGCGCCGAATCTCACGATAGGCTCGTTGCCCGAGAGTCTCGGACTTCTTGGAGATGGATGGAGACAAGGAGTACCCCTAGGTTCCGAGACGCCTCGACGCGAGCGTTGTTCGAACGCTGTTCGAAAAAGAGTCCTTTCCTGCAAGGTACTCAAGGAGTAAGGTTCTTGCAAGGGAATGAATGCCGTCGGTAGTCCCTCCGACGCCTGTCGAACCCAATTGACCTTCGCGTGAAATGATGCGCCTCCGCGTTCTTTTCTACCTGGTCGCTTGCTCCTCCCTCGTCGACGCCCCGGCCAAGGCCGCCGACACGGCCGAGGACCATTTCGAGCGAAGAGTTCGTCCGATCTTCGCCGAGAAGTGCGTCCAGTGTCATGGGGCGAAGAAGCAGAAGGCGGGTCTTCGACTCGATTCCCGGGCAGCCCTCGTGAAGGGCGGCGAGTCCGGCCCGGCCGTCCTCCCGGGCGATCCGAAGAAGAGCCTCCTCGTTCGAGCGGTGCGTCACGACGGCGAGATCAAGATGCCGCCGAAGTCGCGGCTCGAGCCGGAGGAGATCGCGGCGATCGTCGAGTGGGTCGAGCGAGGCGCGGCTTGGCCGAAAGACCCAGAGGGCGACGCGAAGACGAGCGCGACCGTCGCCGTCGATGTCCTGACGCGTGGAGCCGATCACTGGGCCTTTCGCACGGTCGCCGATCCGACTCCGCCACCGGTCGTTGATGCGGCGTGGCCATCGACACCTGTCGACCGATTCATCCTCGCGAAGCTCGAAGCCGAGGGCATCCGGCCCGCTCCGCCGGTCGACAAGGTTCGGCTTCTCCGGCGCGTCACCTTCGACCTCACCGGTCTTCCTCCGACGCCCGAAGAGATCGACGCGTTCCTCGCGGACGAGTCGTCGAGGGCGTATCACGACGTCGTCGAGCGACTGCTCGCGTCGCCGCACTACGGCGAGCGGTGGGGGCGCCACTGGCTCGACATCGCGCGCTTCGGCGAGTCGGCCGGACACGATGGGAATAACGCGTACCTTCTCGCCTGGCGTTATCGAGACTACGTCGTGCGGTCGTTCAACTCGGACAAGCCCTTCGATCGTTTCATCGTCGAGCAGCTCGCGGGCGATCTCCTCCCGAAGACGGGGAAGGCCGCGGAGGACTTCGATCGAGTCGTAGCGACCGGCTTCCTCCAGATCGGTCCCAAGCCGGTCGTCATGCGTGACAAGAGGCAGATGCTTCTCGACATCGCCGACGAGCAGCTGCACACGACAGGCGTCGCGTTCCTCGGAATGACCATCGGGTGCGCGCGCTGCCACGATCACAAGTTCGATCCGATTCCGACGAAGGACTACTACTCGCTCGCGGGCATCTTCACGAGCACGCACGTGATGGCCGACGCGGAGCCTGACTCGATGTGGATCGAGTATCCGGTCAAGGACGGGAGCGGCGCTGACCAGAAGGTCATGGCGGTTCGCGACTTTCCGAAGCCGGGCGATTTGCGTGTCCATCGCCGCGGGAACTACCGCTCGCTCGGTGAGCCCGCCCCGCGGCGTTTTCTACAAATCATCGAAGGGCGCGATCACGAGCCGTTCGAGACGAAGGGGAGCGGTCGACTCGAGCTGGCACGTTGGATCGCGTCAGCGAAGAACCCGCTGACGGCACGAGTCCTCGTCAACCGCGTCTGGCAGCATCACTTCGGTCGCGGCATCGTCGAGTCGAGCGACGATTTCGGCGCGCGCGGCTCCGAGCCTTCGCACCCCGAGCTGCTCGACTGGCTCGCGCGTCGATTCGTCGAAGGCGGCTGGTCGATCAAGAAGCTCCATCGCTCGATGGTTCTCTCGAGCACCTACGCGCAGTCGACCGCGTGGAACGACGAGGCCGCGAAAGTCGATCCGGCCGAAGCGCTCCTCTGGCGCATGACACGGCGACGCCTCGATGCCGAGGAGATTCGTGACTCGATGCTCGCGGTCTCGGGTCGGCTCGATCGAACCGTCGGCGGAAATCTCTTCACCTCCGGGTATCGCATCGCCTTCCCGAAGCGAGGCCTGCCCGTCGTCGAGCACATCGACGTCGCGAACTACGGTCCGTTCCACGCGCCCCGTCGAAGTCTCTACATGCCGATGGTGCGCAACGTGATCCATCCGATGCTGCGTCTCTTCGACATCGCGAACGAGCACGAGTCGTCACCGCGTCGGCATGAGACGACGGTGGCGCCGCAGGCTCTCTACCTGCTCAACAATCCTTTCGTGCGGCTGCAGGCGACGGGTCTTGCCCAGCGCCTGCTCGAGATCTCCGGTGAGGATCAAAGCGCGGTCGATGTTCGTCGCATCGAGCGGCTCTATCGCACGGTCTTCGCGAGACGCCCGACGGATTCGGAGCGGCAGTCGGCCGCACGATTCGTCGCGAATTACATCGCGGAGGTCGCGCCTGAAAAGCGTCGGGAAGCGGAGCGCGCGCGACAGCTGCTCGATTTGCCGTACTCGGAGATCGTTCGCGCGACCCCCGGCCTCGTCGCGTACTACCGTTTCGACGAGAAGCCGTCACCGGACGGGAAGCCGTCACCGGATGGGAAGCCGTCTCCTGACGGGGAACTGGCCGAGGTTCGCAATGTGCTCGATCCGAGTCGATCCCCCGGAAGGGTCGTGAAGGGCGCGAGCTTCGGGGACTTCGGGGTCAACGGCCCGGCGAAGAAGCAGGACTCCCGAGGGGCCATCGCCTTTGATGGTGCGGGCGAGCACGTGCGCATCGACGATCCCCAGGTCGCGAACGTCGAGGGAGAGGCCCTGACGGTCGAGTACTGGATCCGTCCGGACCGTGTCGACGTGATGGGCTTCGGCGTCGGTCGTGACGGTACGCACTCGCGCTACTGGAAGAGCGGGGTGATCCGGCGAAACGTCGGCGGCGTCGATCAAAACGTCGTCTACCACGAGTACTTCGGCGGCAACCGCGGCGCGTTTCGCACGCAAGCGAAGCCGGAGTTCGTCGCCAAGGTCGGCGAGTGGAACCACGTCGTCTTCACGTGGGGCGGAGGCCTGCGTCAGCTCTACGTCAACGGTGCGCTCGTCGACGAGCTCGGGGTCGCCGGACCTCTTCCGAAGGGGGACCTGCCGATCTCGATCGGAGCTCGGCTGGACGATTCCGAGCACCTTCGCGGCGGAGTCGACGAAGTCGCGTTGTACTCGCGCGTGCTCAACGCGAGCGAGGTCGAGGTGCACTTCCGTGGTGGAGGTGGCGTCGGCGTGGAACGGAAACCTTTGACCCCCGAGCTAGCGGCTTGGCGTAGCCTCGCGCAGGCGCTCCTCTGCATGAACGAGTTCGTCTATGTCGACTGATCTAATCTCCGGTCTCCCCAGCGAAGCGACGACTCGTCGTGATCTTCTCCGGCGCACGGCCTGCGGTTTCGGACACATCGCCTTGCTCGGTCTACTGAACGAGAGCACCGCGGCCGCCGCGGACGCGACGCTGGCTCCGAAGGCATCCCACTTCTCGGCGAAGGCCAAGCGGGTCATCTTTCTCTTCCTGCACGGGGGCGTCTCTCACATCGACACCTTCGATCCGAAGCCCGAGCTCGATCGCATGCACGGGAAGCCGCTGCCGTTCAAGCAGCCGCTCCAGTTCGCGGGGACGCTCGGGAAGCTGCTCAAGTCGCCTTGGTCGTTCCGGCACTACGGAGAGAGCGGCCTTCCCGTCAGCGAGCTCTTTCCGAACATCGGCTCGGTGATCGACGACATCTGCCTGATTCGCTCGATGCACTGCGAGCAGGTCGATCACGGCGGCGCGATCCTCCAGCTGCACACGGGATCGGCCGTCTTTCCACGTCCGAGCATGGGCGCGTGGATCGCGTACGGTCTCGGTTCGGAGAATCGTGATCTGCCGGGATTCGTCACGATCGCTCCGCCCGTGATGCACGGTGGGACGCAGAACTACGGTGCCGCGTTCTTGCCCGCCGCATTCCAGGGTACGGCCTACGGCGATTCGCGCACGCCGATGACCTCCGCCGGCATTCGGAATCTGCGTCGGGCCGAAGCGCGCGTCGATCTTCAGCGACAGCAGCTCGACTTCATCCGTCGGGCCAATCTGGCCCACGCGGAGAAGAAAGCCGAGGACTCTCGTCTGGCGGCGCGCATCGAGGCGTTCGAGCTCGCGTTCCGGATGCAGATGGCGGCTCCCGATGCCGTCGACATCTCGAAAGAGTCGAATCACACGCGCGACCTCTACGGAATCGGTGGGGGTCCGACCGACAACTTCGGTCGTCAGTGTCTCCTCGCTCGCCGGCTGGTTGAGCGTGGTGTTCGGTTCGTGCAATGTTCGCACAGCTACAAGTGGGACCAGCACGGCGGACTCCGGGGCGGGCACCAGACGAACGCCGCGGAGGTCGACCGGCCGATCGCCGGGCTCATCCGCGATCTCAAGCAGCGTGGCATGCTCGATGACACGCTCGTCGTTTGGGGGACCGAATTCGGCCGCACGCCGGCGGCGGAAGGCACGGACGGGCGCGACCATAACCCTTACGGATTCACGCTCTGGATGGCCGGAGGCGGAACGAAGGGGGGGATCGCCTACGGCGCGACCGACGAAATCGGTTACAAGGCCGTCGAAAACCGGGTCAGTATGTACGACCTTCACGCGACGATTCTCCACCTCCTCGGCATGGATCACACGAAATTGACGTTCCGTCACGCGGGGCGTGATTTTCGACTGACCGACGTCCACGGTGAGGTGGTGCGGGATCTGCTCGCGTGATTGGCGGATGACCCGTTTTCGAATTTGCACTTACAATTTCGAACGGTGTACGAACAGGGGCTCTTCCCGGGTCTGTGTACGGCTCGATCGCGCAGGGGAAGAAGCCGGCTACGATCGATTCAACGAGGGTGAGAGGTTTCGGGCTATGACACGGAGTTATCGCGCTCGCGTTGCCTCGGCAGCGCTGCTTTTCTGTATGCTTGTTTCGGGGGCGACGGCGACCTTGAACGCGGGAACCGTCGCGTACTATCGCTTCGAGGAAGGCGGCGGCACGGACATCGTCGACAGTGTCAGTGGCGACGTGCACGGCGAGATGATCGGCGGCTCGACGCACAGCGCCGACATCCCCTGCTCGGAGGTCGACGGTCTCGCGAACACGGCGAGCCTCGACTGTTCGACCGACGGCTTCGCGAAGATCAGCGGGGCCGTGTTCATCTTGCACGATCCGGCCGTGGCCGGCGGATCGGGCGACGCGACGTTCGAGTGCTTCTTCAAGAAGCCCGGGGGGCAGGCTCACACCGCGCTCTTCTGGACGAACC
>CAYZGY010000083.1:1687-15724 GCA_964478085.1 uncultured Planctomycetia bacterium | reverse complement strand
TCCGCCGACCTTCAGCAGCAGAATCGCCCTCAGCATCCAGTTCATGCGCATCGTTAACAGTCTCTGGATCCACGGGGATCGCAGTTACGGCTCCTGTCTTGCCGTCGAGCACCGGAACGTTGCTACAAATCCGGAAGCCGTACCTTTTCACGGCCTTTGGACAGAACCGAAAGCGCATCGTGCCGTCGTCCGCGACATGCCCGACGAGCGACTGATTCTCGACGATGAGCCGAGCCTCGGGACTCTTCGGCGCTCCGGCCCCCATCGGAAGCGCGAGCTCGAGAATGCCGAAGACCTCGATCTATTGCTTTTCGTTCGCTTCCCATGGACACGATCCTCCATCAATGGAGTGTCCAAAGAAACCGTAGGCCTACCCAACGACGAGGAGCGGGAGAGGAAAACCGTCAGGGTCCCGGGCCGTGCTCGACTCGAGCCCGCGAAACTGGGAGAATGTCGGGCTCAATCGCCCAGGCTCTCAGCCGAAACTCTGCCGTCGATGAACAAGAAGAGAACGATCATCAGGTCGAACACGCCGTTACTTGCACCGCTGGCGATAGTCCCCCTCGTCGTGAGCCTGACCGGCTGCGGCTCGGGCTCGTCGTCCAAATCCCCGGAGGCCTCTGCGAAGTCGAAGCCGAAGGCCGAGCCCGTTCTCGTCGAGCTCGCGACCGTCGCACGCGGGGAGATCGAGGAGCTCGTCGAACGCTCCGCCCCTCTCGAGGCCGAGTCCCAGGTGCCGGTTCGGGCGCGCACGCAAAACCCGGTGATCGAGCTCTTCGTCGAGGAAGGCGATTCGGTCGTCGAGGGCCAGGTCCTGGTCCGCCTCGAGAACGACCGACAGAAGGCCGATCACGACCGCTCGAAGATCCTGCTCGAGAAGGCACGCATCGCCTTCGACCAGCAAAAGAAGCTCTTCGACCAGGACCTCGCCAGCGACCTGGACTATCGTACCGCCAGGTACGATTTCGAGCAGGCTGAGCTTCAGGTCGAGGACACGCGACGCGCTCTCGAGTTCACCGAGGTGCGCGCGCCGATCAAGGGAACCATTTCTCAGCGCATGGTGAGGAAAGGGGATCAGGTCACTACGGAGAGCATCCTCTTCGAGATTGTCGATCTCGAATCGACCGTCGCCGTGATCAACGTGCCGGAGCAGTACCTCCGGAAGCTCAAGCCGAAGATGGAAGCTCGACTCTCATCGGGCACGCTCGGGGAACGGACCTTCCTCGGATCGGTCAAGCGCCTCGCGCCGGTCGTGGACGCACGCGCCGGTACGATCAAGGTCGTCGTCGAGCTCAAGGAGATCGGGCCCCTGCGACCAGGCATGTGGGTCGACGTCGAGCTCGTGCTGAGCGCGAGGCCGGACGCCCTCCTGATTCCGAAGCGTGCGATCGTCTACGACAACGACCGCACCTTCGCCTACAAGGCGATCACCGATGACAAGGGCGTTCTGCGCGCCCAGCGTGTTCCGATCGCACTACTGAACACCGACAAGGAGCACGTCGAGCCGGTCGACGGCTTCGAGGTCGGCGAGAGAATCGTAGTCGCCGGACACTCGGGCTTGAAGGACAACGCTCTGATTCGTGAGCTGACGAGCTCGGAAGAGCCGGCCTCGACGTCACCGTAGGCGCATGGAGCACTCGCCCCGCCAGAGCAACTTCACGACGGACCGCCCCGTCGGGGTCTTGATGGTCTTTCTGGCCGCTGTCGTCTTCGGCTACTTCTCGCTCGGCCGATTGCCCGTCACTCTGATGCCGGAGATGACGTACCCGACGCTCACCGTGCGCACGGAGTATCCGGGCTCGGCCCCCGAGGAAGTCGAAAACGACATCAGTCGACCGGTCGAGGAGCAGCTCGGGGTCATCAGCGGCCTTCGGGAGATCAGCAGCATAAGCCGAGCCGGTGTCAGCGACGTCGTCCTCGAGTTCGTCTGGGGCACCTCGATGGTCGAGGCCATCCAGAATACGCTCGAGAAGCTCGACAACGTCTACCTTCCACGCGAGGCCGAGAAGCCGCTTCTCCTCCACTACGACCCGTCGCTCGATCCGGTCATGGAGCTGAGCCTCTCGATGCCGGAGACGCGTGAGGGCGCGCCAGACACAGCCGATGATGCGAGCCGAGAATCCGCGATCAACGCCGGTGCCCGACGACTCCGACGAATCGCAGAGCTCCAGGTGAAGAGAGCACTCGAGCCGATCACCGGAGTCGCGGCGGCACGCGTACGAGGGGGGCTCGAGGAGGAGATCCACGTCCTCGTCGACGCGGGAAAGCTGCAACGCCTCAACCTCTCGTTTCGTCAGGTCCTCGATCGTCTTCGCGCCGAGAACATCAACGCGGCAGGCGGGCGAATCCGCGAGGGCGCCGCGGAGTACATGATCCGCACGATCAACGAATACCAAAACCTCGAGGAGATCGCGAACACGGTGATCTTCCGGGAGGACGGTCACGAGTTGCGCCTCAAGGACGTGGGAGTCGTCGTCCACGGTGAACGCGATCGCGAGATGCTCACGCACACCGAGGGCGGCGAGAGCGTTCAGATCGACGTCTACAAGGAAGCCGACTCCAACATGGTGCTCGTAGCCGAACGGATCAAGAAGGCTGTCGGCTCGAAGAACGGCTCACCGAAGACCACGATCGCGGGCAAACTCTTTCGCGAGGAAGGGGTCGTCCTCCAAGTTGTCGCCGACCGCTCCATCTTCATCGATAGCAGCATCGAAGAGGTCAAGAGCACCGCGGTCCTGGGCGGGCTCCTCGCCATCGCCGTCTTGTTGCTCTTCTTGCGCGACCTTCGAACGACGGCCATCATTGCCGTCAGCATCCCGGTCTCGATCCTCACGACCTTTGCACCACTCCAACTGCTCGGAGTCTCCCTCAATATCATGTCGCTCGGCGGCATGGCGATGGGCATCGGCATGCTCGTCGACTCGTCGATCGTCGTGCTCGAGTCGATCTTTCGCTGCCGTGCGGAAGGCGATTCGGTTCGCGAGGCCGCCATCCGTGGAACACGTGAAGTGCGCGGCGCGGTGACCGCGTCGACTCTGACCTCGATCTGCGTGTTCTTTCCGATGGTTTTCGTCAGTGGACTCGCCGGGCAGGTCTTCAACGACCTCGGGCTCACCGTCGTGACGACGCTGATCGCCTCTCTCATCGTCGCGATCTGGCTCATCCCGATGCTCGCGAGCCGGACTGGATTCAAGCTGCGCGGTGGCGTGGGCGTTTCTCACCCTCTCGCGATCCTGCGTACGCACCTTCGTCCGACCACGTGGCTTCTTCGAGTCGTGCTACCGATGGCCGGATGGCTCATCGTTCTCGTCGGTGCGGCGCTCGGCTACGCGGAACTTCGTCCCGAAGTCGACAACCCCGACTCGAAGAAGAAGGTGATGGAGCCCGCCGCGCTCGCCTTCGCCGCGCTTCGATTCGGAGCGATCTTCTGCGCCGTACCGCTGCTCGTCGCTCTGGTCAAGATTCGATCAAAACCCGTCGATCCCGTCGGCGAGAAGCTCACGAGTCTCTGGGGGTCCTTCGGTTCGTTCCGAGATAGCCTCCAGGGTCATCGAGCTTGGTGGCTTCTCAAGCTTCCGTACTTGGTTCCGCGACTGGCACTTTCTTTCCTTCTCGAGCTCGTCGGGCTCAGCTTGATCTGGACGATCCGCTTCGTAGCACGAGTCGGCCTCGGGATTGCCCGGCTCGTCGGTCAACTACGTCGATTCGTACCCGAAAGGAAGGAGCACGACGACACGGCTCGCGAACGCGGCATCTACCCGAGAGCGCTCCGCTGGGCCTTGGCGCACCCGACCGCGATGCTCGCCGTGGCGATCGCATGCCTCGCGTTGACCTACACCGTCGGTCGGCAACTGCAATCGGAGCTTCTGCCAGAAGTTCATCAGGGAGAGTTTACGTTCGAGGTCTCCCTTCCGGTCGGGACACCGCTCGAAGAGACCGTCGCGGCACTGAGTCCGGTCGAGCAAGCTCTGCTCGAGCGCCAGGGCGACCTGCCGATCGAGACACTCTTGGTCACCTACGGATTCGACGCGAGTAATCGGACGCGATCCGATGAAGGAGAGCATTCGGCGAAGTTCAAATTCCTGCTCGAGGAAAGCCAACACGCGGAAGAGATCGAACAGCTCGTCATCGAGGAAGTCCGAAAGCTGTTTCGATCTGTGCCGGACATCGACTCACGCGTCACGCGTCCCGTACTCTTCAGCGCGAAGAAGCCCATCGTGGTCCAGATCAACGGAGAGAATCTTGACGAGCTCAAGAACGTCTCCGATCAGGCGACGGCCCTTCTGGAAGGCTCGTCGGAGCTCGCGGACGTCGAGCCGACGCTGCGCAGCGGCGCGCCCGAGGTCGAAATCCGATACGACCGGCAACAGATCATTCGACACGGCCTCAACATCGAGAACGTCGCACTACAGGTTCGCGACATGGTCAAGGGAGCCGAGGCCACCCGCCTCAATCGCCGCGACCGACGAGTGCCGATCGTCGTGCGTCTCGCGAAGCAGGACCGCCAGCAGGTCGCTGACGTCGGCGAGCTCATCGTCAATCCCGGAGCCGTGAAGCCCCTCCCCCTCCGATCGATCGCCGAGCTCGCGGTCGGCGAAGGGCCGAACGAGATTCGTCGCATCGACGGAAAGCGCGTCACGCTCGTCGAGGCGAATATCGGTGGCAACGCCCTCGGCGCCGCGGTGAGCTCGGCGCGCAGCCTGCTCGAAACCGAAGTCGAATGGCCCGGCTACATGGACTTCGAGATCACAGGGCAGAACCGCGAGTGGGAACGAAGCCGAGGCAGCCTTTACCTCGCGCTCGGGCTGAGCTTGTTCCTCGTCTACGTGGTCATGGCCTCGCAGTTCGAGTCACTCGTGCAGCCCCTCGTGATCATGCTGACCATCCCGTTGGCGTTTCTCGGGACGGTTCTCGGACTGAAAGCGTTGGGCATGAATCTCTCGGTCGTCGTATTTCTCGGTATGATCATGCTCGCGGGAATCGTCGTGAACAACCCGATCGTTCTCGTAGACTACACCCACCCCCTTCGCGGCCTTTCCGCTCGTGGACGCGATCGTCCAAGCCGGCCGAGTTCGACTTCGGCCCATTCTGATGACGACCGCTACCACCGTGCTCGGGCTTCTCCCGATGGCGCTCGGGATCGGCAACGGCGCAGAGATCCGCACGCCGATGGCGATCACGGTCACCTGCGGACTTCTGACGTCCACGCTCCTCACACTCCTGATCGTCCCGACGATGTACTACCTGTTCGCGCTGGCCAGCACTCGCTTGGTGGGCGACTCGAACGAAGCGAACTGAATCATGGAATCCCGTAACCTCGTGACACGCATCGCCCGGCTCTCGCTGAGCCGCAAGGTCACGATGTTCATGATGTTCCTGACGATCCTGGCTGTCGGCCTCGTCTCCGCGTATCGACTGCCCCTCGAGATGAACCCGCGGGGAATGGAGGGCTACTTCATCCAGGTTCACGTGCGGTGGAACGTCGGCGTACCGCCCGAGACGCTGCACAAGATAGGCATTCCCCTCGAAGAGGAGCTCAGCAGCGTTCGCGGCCTGAAATCGATCGAGACGAGCGGCTTCAAGTGGGGATCCTGGGTTCGCATGCACTTCAAGTACGGCACGGATATGGACGTGGCGTATCGAGAAGTTCGTGATCGCGTCGAGCGTGCGCGGACCCGCTTCCCAGAGGGCGTCGACAAACCGGGCATCTACAAGCACGAGCCCGGGGCCGAGCCCGTCGTCAGCTTCCGCATCGCCTACGATCTCGACTCGGACTACTACGAGATCATCCACCGCCACGTCATCGCGCCGATTCAGCGCATCGACGGAGTCGCCGACGTCAACTTCCGCATCTACCAACGCGAGATCAAGATCGAGATCGACAAAGATCGCGCGGACGCCCACGGCATCAGCATCGATCAGATCACTCGTCTCCTGCGTGCGGACAACTTCACACTGGCCAGCGGACACGTCGTCGACGGCGGCAAGAAGTACAGTCTCAAGTCGCGAAGTGCGTTCCGTAGCATGGACACGATTCGGCAGATTCCGGTGAGCGAGAACCTCTTCCTCAAAGACCTCGCGACGCTCACCTTCGAGCCGGAAGAGCCGGAGAGCCTGTATCGCTACAATTCGGCGCCGGCAAACGGAATCTCCGTTCTCAAGGAGGGCGAGGCCAACACCGTCGAGGTGAGTCGACGGGTTATCGAGACGATCGAACGCATCAAGAAAGACCCGGCTCTCGAGGGCTTCGACCTCAGCGTCTATCAGAATCAAGGCGAAGAGATCGTCGAACGACTGAGCGCCCTTATCGAGAACGGCAAGATCGGCGCCATTCTCGCCGCGGCCGTTCTCTTCTTCTTCCTGCGTCAGATCCGTATGACGCTCGTCATCTCGCTCGCGATCCCGCTCTGCCTTCTGGTCGCGATGACGGTGATGTTCTTCGCCGGGAAGACGCTCAACGGCCTGACGATCATGGGCCTCGTGATTTGCGTCGGCCTGTTAGTCGACAATTCGGTCGTCGTCGCCGAGAACATCCACCGATACTTCGATGAAGGCGCGTCACGCAAAGAGGCGTGCTTGCGCGGCGTCAGCGAGATCGGCTTCGCGATCATGATCGCGACGTTCACGACCCTGATCGTCTTCGGCTCGGCCCTCCTTTTCTCGGGCGAGTTGCGCTTCATGGTCGCGAACATGGCGCTCCCCGTGATCTCGGCGATCGTCTCGTCTTTGGTACTGGCGTTGGTCTTCATTCCGCTCTGCGTCTACGTCACGCTGCCCAACAAGAAGACGGACGAGAAATCGAGACGCACGTCCCCGTTTCAGCTCGTCGGACGATTCTTCGGACGCATCTACGACGCGACCCTCGGCCGCGTCAATCGGATCTACAACCGAGCCCTGGCCTTCTTTCTCAGGCGGCGCTTAGACCTGACAGTCATTCTGTCCCTTCTGCTCGCAGGCACCTGGATCCTCTCCGGGGCACTCAATCGAACGAGGCGCGACGACGAATTCATCCGGTACTTCAGCATCCATTTGAGGTTCCCCGAGCATTACTCGATGCCTCAACGCCTCGCCTACTGTCAGAGGATCGAGGCGCTGGTGGAGAAGAACCGGGCCAAGTACGGACTGAAAGCGCACGAGGTTTTCTACACGAAATGGAATGGTCGATTCGCCGGCTTCTTTTCACCGGATCGTGTCCATGAATTGACACCGCAGGAGGCGATTCACGAGATTCTCGAAGACTTCCCGGAAGAGCCGGGAGTCTCGTACCGCTACCAAGGCGACCAACGCGGGAAACAGTCGAACGACAAGAGCGCGATGCACTACATTCGGCTCGTCGGCGACGATCCGGAGCTGCTCAACGAGGTCGCCGAGGCCCTCAAGCCGACATTCGAGATGATCCCCGGCGTCGTTTCGTTCCTCGACAAGGGGCTCGACAACGCCGGCCCGAGCGAGATGGCCTTGATCGTCGATCGCCAAAAGGCGAGCTCGATCGGCGTCGACCCTTGGCTACTCGTCAACACGGTCGGATCCGCCGTCCGAGGAGAGAACCTCCCTCGCTTCGAACGCGACGGACGCCAGGTGCCCGTCCGCGTGCTCTTCGAGGAGGACGACCGTTCCGAGCTCGCAGACCTGAGCAACATTCAAGTGCCGGCGGCCGATGGGCGCATGAGTACGGTCGGGGCACTGACGCGTGTACGATTCCTCAAGAACGAGGACAACGCGATCACTCGAAAAGACAAGAAGGTAAGCCAGTGGTTCGGGATGAAGCTGAAGCCCGGCCCCGAGACCTGGAAAGTCAAGCGGGCGATCGATGCTGCGAAGTCCCGCATCGACCTTCCCGAGGGTGTTTCATTCGACGAGCCGGAGAAGTCGTTCAAGAACGAGGAACGCGAGCAGGGTTTCGCGATGATCTTGCTGGCGATCGTCTTCGTCTACATGCTCATGGCGTTCTTCTTCGAGAGCACGCTGATCCCACTGTCGATCATCCTCACGATCCCACTCGCATCGATGGGCGCGATCTTGATCTTGAAGCTCACCGACACGTTCATCGACCGCATGGTGTACACCGCAGCGCTGCTCCTGATCGGCATCGTCGTGAACAACGGCATCGTGCTGATCGACTATGCTGACCAACTGCGACGACGCGGTGTCGAACGCGCCGAAGCACTGCTCACCGCGGCTCGACACCGCTTTCGCCCGATCGTCATGACCGCCATGACGACGATCTGCGGAATGATCCCGCTAACATTCGGTTCCTCCGAAGGCATGGGGTTCAACTGCCGGGGTTTCGGCATGGTCCTGATTGGCGGCATGACCTCGGCGTCACTCTTCACGCTGCTCGCGGTGCCGGTCTTCTGCACCATGATCGAAGACGCGCAAGCCGCGTTCAACAACGTCCTCGCGACGGTCCTCGGTCGAAGCAAAGTCGATCGGCAGGACTCGGCTCCTCAGTCGACCGGCGAGTCTGCGGGCTCGAACGGAACATCGTAGGCTGGCTCTTCCGTCGGCGCAGACCGAGGAGTGTGCTCGACGACCTCGAACCGGAAGGGCGGAGTCGAGATCTTGACCTCGAGCGCGGGGTTCTCCGAGCGGATCTTCGCGACCTCCTCTTCGCTCATGACGGTGTCCGGAAAGCTGAGAAACGTCAACGTACCGTTGATAAAGCGCTTCGAGTGGACAAGCGACGCGATTCGTTCGAGATCGAGGAGCTGAAACGGAGCCGATGGGGAGCATTGGCGAGTCTCAGCGACGAAAAGCTCGAGCGAATCGGCCGCTTGGACGCCGAATCGACTTTTTCAACGGGCTGTTAGCCGAAGAACGCAAGAGCAAGAGCCTCCCGGAGCTCGCGGACGACGCGCTCCAGAGACAGCTCGAAACGATGATCCACCTCAAGGACGAAACGTGGGTCGAGCTACCAGGAGCTCGGCCCTCCCAGTCCCCAGAAGCGAGCTCGAGCGTAGCGTCGAGCCACGCGGCGCATCGCCGCGTCGTGACGTCATCTCGACATCCGCCGACCCTCGGCAATCGTCTCGAAACGTGCTCTCGGGCGAGCGAAGCGCAGCGAAGCGGTTTCTCGCCGCCGATGTTTTGCAACGACAGGGTTGATTCAGGGACACGCGTCGTATTCTTCACAATTGAAGTCGTCGTCGGTCGGATCCCTCCCGCAGTCGATCGGTCCGGGCGACGGTGGCGGCTCGGCACCGAGGAATAAGAATCCGAAACAGGCGACCGCATCGGTCAGCTCGATCTTGCCGTTGTCGTCCGTATCGGCCGCATCCTGACAGAGCGGTGCTGGTCCACCCGTGAAGAGAAAGTTGAGAACGCGGATGCCGTCGGTCAGCTCGACGATTCCGTTGCGATCCGAGTCACCGCGTCGAAACACCTCGGGATTCCCCCCTCCGCCGACGGTCTCCCAGTCGTAGGGAGGGCCGACGTAGACGTTGTCGAAGCACGAGACCGTACCATTGCCGACATTGTAGATACCGACGCGTTCGAGCGGACTCGTGTTCGCGGCGCCACCGTCGATGTAGAGCGTCTGCCCTTGCGGACCTTCCGGATCGTCGATCCACCAGATCTTCCCGTCGGGGATCAGCTCTTGCGACTTGAGCTGCAGGACGACTCCTGTGCTCGTGTCGATGACGACGCCGATGCGATACCAAATCTCTCGTGAAAGATCGTCGAAGCCCTCGACGCCGTCGAAGCGGTACGCGATCAGCTCGTCGGTGACGATCTGGACATCGCTCTCGTCCCAAACTCGAAACCACGGAGCCCACGCGTCCGTGCTCGGGTCGACACCTCGCACTGCCGACGAACCCCGTGCGGAGTACCAGCCCGCGACATTGTCCGGCCGCGCAGTCAGGGCCCCGTTGTAGTTGCCCCCACTGTTGTCGAACTCGGGACCGGCGAAATAGTCGACACTCATCTCGACGACGCCCGAGAAGTCGGCCGCGTGCATATCCCGACCGCCGTTGCCGAGCCCGACGAACTGCTCGCCCCCCGTCGGATTGACGGGCGCGACGTGCGGATTCGGACTGTCGCCGAGCGGTATCCACGGCACCTCGTTCTCCTCGTAGGTGTAGACGTGGAAGTTGTCATCGCCGAACTGCGTCTCCCAGCCGTTCTGCGGAACGAGTAGGGTATCCGGCTCCGCGATCGACGCGGCGTGGTACTCCTCGTCCGCTTCGAAGCCCGTGGCGAATTCGTCGGCCGGAGCGACGATTCCCGCGGTCGATACGAAGAGCAGGACGAGGATCCTGGCGAGAGAACGACAAAAAAGTCGGTCGGTCTTCATGGCACGGCTCCTGGACTCAAGGGGGGCGGATTCAGGGCTCGAGCGCTTTCAGGGTCCGCTGCTCCGGACACGAAGTCAACCTCTCCACCCGCTGCCCTAGTTGCTGCGAAGATTGACTTGCGGCGTGCGCTCCAGGATTCTGGAGTCTCTCGCAGCCTTCGATCCTCGGAGCTCCATCATGAATTCTCGCATCCGCTACCTCGCGTTCTTCGCGCTATTTGCTTCGACTGTCACCACCTACGACGCCGCAGCGGACGACTGGCCGCAGTGGCGAGGCTCGAGGCGCGATGGCGTGTGGCGCGAGAACGGGGTCATCGCGAAGTTCGACGGCAAGACGATCCAGCGTCGCTGGAGCGCGCCGATCTCGAGCGGATACAGCGGTCCGACCGTGGCGGACGGCCGCGTCTACGTGTCCGACCGTCTGCGGGAGCCGCGCGAGCAGGAGCGCGTCCACTGCTTCGAATGGAAGACCGGGAAGAAGCTCTGGACTTACGCCTACGACTGCGTGTACCGCGACTTCAAGTATCCGGCGGGACCACGGGCGTCCGTTATCATCGACGAAGGCCGCGCCTACAGCCTCGGGGCCGCGGGACACCTGCTGTGCCTCGACGCGAAAAGCGGCAAGGTGAATTGGAAGAGAGATCTTCGCACGGAGTACGAGATCCGCATGCCCGACTGGGGCATCTCGGCGTCTCCGATCATCGAGGGAGACCTGATCATCGTCCAGATCGGCGGAAAGGGTGACGCGTGCGTCGTCGCGTTCGAGAAGTCGAGCGGCAAGGAGCGGTGGAAGTCGCTCGCCGACGAGGCCTCGTACTCTGCGCCGATCCTCGTCGATGGCTCGCCGAGCGCGAAGGGAGCCGGCAAGCGAGTGCTCGTCTGCTGGACGGCCAACCGTATCGCCGGACTCGAGCCCTCGACCGGGAAGCTCATCTGGGGCCATCCCTTCAAGTACGAAAGGTGGCCGATCGCCATCTCCGACCCGGTCCTGCATCGACCGTCCGGGCCCTCGTCGGGTCCACTCCTCCTCTTCTCCGAGGCGCACAAGGGAACGTTGCTCCTTCGCTTGAGCCACGACGGTTCTGGTGTCGAGAAGGTTTGGCACCAGCGTGGGGAGGGGAACCGCAGCACGACTGCCCTACACTGTCTGCAGTCGACGCCGATCGTCCGCGGCGATCACGCGTACGGGATCGACAACGAGGGTGTGCTTCGCTGCCTCGACCTCGACGACGGCAAGCAGGTGTGGCAAGACGAGAGCCTGATGCCTCGAGCGAGGTGGGCGACGGGGTACATCGTCCGAAATGGTGAGCGCTACTGGATCCTCAACGAGCGCGGAGAGCTCATCATCGCGCAGCTGTCGCCGAAAGGGCTCCAGGAGCTAAGCCGTGCGAAGCTGCTCGATCCCACGATGATGCAGCTGCGAAGACGAGGCGGAGTGACCTGGTCTCACCCCGCCTTCGCCTACCGCCACGTGTTCGCGCGAAACGACGAGGAGCTCGTCTGCGCTGACCTGTCGGAACGCTGACTCCCGTCCGAAGCTCCCGGACACGGGTCGTTCATGGTGCCGTCTTCGGAGGAGGAATGAAGAATGCTCAGATCAGCTCACCATGCGGGTTGGTATCGCCGTGCCGCGGTTTTCGTCTCCGCTCTAGTGCTGGTTGCCGGCGGTGCACGTCTCGCCACCGCCGAGCAGTACCAAATCGTTTCTCCGGACAAGGACTACCGCGGCGAGCTCGAGCTCGACAAGTACGGTCGCCCTGAGTACAGCGCGACGTTTCGCGGCAAGACCGTTCTTCGCCCATCACGCATGGGCCTCGAGCTCGAGTCGACCTCTCCCCTCGACAGACACTTCGTCGTCAAGGACCAGAAGCGGCACGCTCGAAAGGGTAAGATCGAGAGTCGTCTCGCCGAGCGATCTTCCGTCGAGTTCGAGTGGACCCAGCTCGCGCTTCTCCTCGAGCAAAGGACGACAGGACGCCTCGTGCGTCTCGAGTTCCGCGTCTTCGACGAAGCGATCGCATTTCGCTACGTCCTCCCCGCGAAGCGAAGATTCATCGAGGAATTCGTCATCACGGGCGAGGCGACCGAGCTGCGATTCCACCCTGACGCGACGGCCTACACCGAGTACGGACACGAAGGCTCGTACCACGAGCGCCCGATCGGCCAGGTTCGCGAGAGATGTGAGCTTCCCCTGCTCATTCGCGACAAGGGAAACAACCTCTTTCACGTCGTCCTCCAGGCCGACGCCTGGGACTACTCCCGCCGATTCGCCCGCACGACCAGGACGGGTGGCGTTCTCGGCTTCACGCTGAAGGACAAGGTCCGCGTACGCCCTGCCTACTCCGTCCCTTGGACGGTCGTGTCGACGGCCGAGACCGAAGGAAGGCTCATCGAGCAAAACTACATTCGAGACGCTCTCGTCGACGATCGGATGCCTGAGCCCGACTGGATCGTCCCGGGCAAGGTGATGCGCATCTTGAATCTGAAGACCGAGGGTGCGAAAGAGGTCATCGACTTCGCAGCGACGAGCGGTCTCGAGTACGTCGAGTTCGACGCAGGCTGGTACGGTGATCAGGACGACCCGAAGGCCGATGCGTGCACGGAGATCCCCGGTCTCGACATGGCCGCAATCTGCGAATACGGCCGCTCGAAAGGCGTCGGGGTCATCCTCTACGTCAATCGCATTCACCTCCGATCGCAGCTCGACCGCATGATGCAGACCTACCATCGCTGGGGCATCCGAGGGCTCAAGTTCGGCTTCGTCGACGGTCGAACGCGTCGCGGCATCTCGGACACCCACCGCTGGATCGAAGCCCCGATGCGCTACCGGATGCTCGTCGACATCCACGACGACTATCGCCCCACGGGTATCTCGCAGCGCCTGCCGAACTTGCTGACCCAGGAGGGTATCCGAGGCAACGAGTGGATGCCGACGACGCGCCACAACGCGACCATGCCTTTTACGCGCTTCACGGCGGGCGCGGCGGACTACACGATCTGCTACCGCGTCGGACGAACGCAGGGCACCAACTGCCATCAGCTCGCCCTCTCGGTGATCGTCTTCAGTCCGCTCCAGTTCGTCTACTGGTACGGCGATCCGCGCACGCACCTCAATTCCCTCGGCCGCGAGTGGTTCAAGATCCTCCCGACGACCTGGGACGACACCCGCGTCTTGACCGGCAAGATCGGCGAGCACTACACCGTAGCCCGTCGCAAGGGCTCGGATTGGTTCATCGGTGGCATCACGAGCGACTCCGCGCGCACCTTGAGGCTGCAGCTCGACTTTCTCGACCCCGGCGTAAAGTACCGAGCGACGATGTACCGCGACGCGGAGGGTGTGGAGCTCGAGATCTTCCACGAGAGCGTATCGGCCGAGACGACGCTCGAAGAGAAGCTCGTGTCGGGCGGTGGCGTCGCCATCGTGATCCGACGATCAGAGTAGCCCTGCGAAAAAGCCGGAGAATTCGAGTCTCGAGCCGCGTCGCTGCGCAGTTCTCTCCCCGGAGGCGATGCCCGCCTCCCTCGAACTCAGGGAGAGCCCCATGAGCAAGCACTCGATTCTCGCGACCCGAGCGAATCGGCCGCTTGAACGCCGAATCGACTTCTTCAACGGGCTGCTACCGCGCAGGGTGAACGCTCTGCGCGCTATTTCTTTTGGCTTCGGTAGAGCTCCAGGACTCCCGCCGGGTTGAGCGCGTTGCCGATCCAAACGTCATCGATCAGCCCGACGAACTGTCGCGGGTGCT
>CAYZGY010000083.1:1350-1673 GCA_964478085.1 uncultured Planctomycetia bacterium | reverse complement strand
GCGTGACCTTGCTGTGCGCGTTGATTCCCTTACCGCTCTGCGAACCGGTCATCGCGGTGAGCTTGCCGTCGATGTACACGCTGTACCGTCGAGTCACCGGGTGCCAAGTGGCGGCGATGAAGGTCCAACGCTCGGGCCTGACTTTCTGCTGAGCCGCGAAACCCTGCTCCCCCGTGACCCCGTCGGCGACACCGAGCCCCGGCCTGCCGTCGTTGAGTGAGAGACTGAGACGGTCACCTGCGATCGCGTTGGCCCACTGGCAGACGATCATCCGCGTCCCCGTCATGCCGGCCGGACCGGGCTTGATCCACGCGGCCATCGTA
>CAYZGY010000083.1:0-1334 GCA_964478085.1 uncultured Planctomycetia bacterium | reverse complement strand
CCTTCGAGATAGCTCTTGCCGTCGAACCGCAGTCCGCGATCGGCACGCGGCACGACTCCATGCGCTCGCAAGCCCGAATGCGGCATGTCTTTCTCGAAGCGCCACTCGGCGAATGTCTCGATCGGGGTCGGCTTCAAATCGTCGGCGACTTGTCGATCCGCCTCGAGCACCATGCTCTTGACCGCCTCGACGACGGTCTTCTCCACTTCCGGCGCGAACCAACATGCCGAAGTCTCGGCGATCATCCCGCGCGTCTCATATCCCCCCTCCTTCATGATCTTGACGGTCGGCAGATATCCGGAGACGTCATTGCAGTAACCGGCCGTCCATAGACTCCGTGGCCCTACCGCACGCTTGAGTAGAGGAACGTACTCCGACACGGTCTCCTCGGGCAGTCCAGCCAGGGTGAGATCGTTCCCGAACTTCCAGACGGCGAAGGGAGCGGAGAAGGTCGTCGGGATCTTCTTCCCGCTGTCGAGTATGGCCAGCAACTTGTCGACGTTCCCGAAGTCCGCGTACGGCCCCCTCCTCATCTTATTGACGTCGGCACGCGAGGCGTACGTGACGAGCGGCAGATCGACGTAGCGAAAGACTGTCTTGATCGGCCCACGTACAGGCTTCATCGATCGACCCAGGACACGCTTCACCTCCGTCGCGAGGGTGACCCCGTGCTGTCGAACGAGCTGCGCACCGTTCGCTCCCCGATGCGGATTCGCGTCCCCCCCACAGCCCGTGACGAACAGCGCATGCGGGATCTCCTTTTCGAGCTGGATGCGCGTCTGCCCGGCGTAGTCTCCCGAAAACTCGTAGTTCGCCCCGAGCGTCACGTTGTGACAGGCGACACCGAAGACGACGGCGCGCACGGATCCGTCGGGGTTCGAGACACGCAAGACAGGGACATCTCGATCGGTGTGATTGCTCGGATTCGCGCGCATGCCCGTGTAGCGCCCCTGCGCGTCGAGCCCGCGACGATTGTGGAAGAAGTCGGCCCGGCCGACCCCGAAACCGAGCGTCGCAGGCTTCAGATCACCGAGCGCGTCAACGGCAACGTCTGCGCACATCGCCTTGAGCCGTTCCATGTAGCCGGCGAGCCTCACACGGTGAACGGTGCTCATCGGGTAGTGATACAGCTCGTCGACAGCAGGACCGGAATGCGTGTGCGACACGTTGACGAGAATCTCACGCCGCATCAGGCCTGTGCGCTTCTTGATCAGCTGACAGATCTGGGTGACCGTCGCGTCGCGTAGCACGCAGACATCGACACGGAGCAGCAGCGCGCGATGGCCGACGCGATCGCGAATCGCCAACGCTAGGACCCAGACATCGTCGAAGAC
>CAYZGY010000082.1:0-15759 GCA_964478085.1 uncultured Planctomycetia bacterium | reverse complement strand
CGGCTGCGGAAGCGGCTCCGGCTGCGGAAGCGGCTCCGGCTGCGGAAGCGGCTCCGGCTGCGGACGCTTCGTCCGAGGAAGCTCCGGCTGCCGAAGCTCCCGCCGAGGAAGCTCCCGCCGAAGAGGCGCCGGCTGCCGAGGAAGCTCCGGCTGCCGAAGGTGAAGGCGAAGCTGTCAGTGAAGGTGAGGAGCGGGCTGAGCCGAAGTCGGAAGAGGGCGAATGATCGTCTGATTTCGACAACGAGTCGATGCCGCCCAGGCGTCTCGATTCCGTGTAGCGCCGAAAGGTCGCGCACACCGCTTCGAGGAAGTTATGGATCGCCAGACAAAACGACGACCGATATCCTCCTCACTCGCCGGTGACCAGCGACTTTTCGGCGCTTCTTTTCTGTTCCTCCTCTTGATCGGTTTGGGGCTCGGGCACGTCTTCTACGAGCTACGTTCGGCGCGAGCTCAGGAGGGCGATCGTCGGGCATCGACGGGCGTCGGCCCGGTTGAAGAGCCCAAGGGCGGCGATGGCGAGACGGACGTCGGGGATGAGGAGGGCGCCGAAGACGGCCGCCCGATCCGGGAAGATCCGCGCCGGCAGAACGTCTCGAACGAGGTTCGTCCGCACGTCCGCAAGAAGCTGCTCTCGGGCTCGAAGCGGGAACGCGAGTCGGCTCGACGTCGTTTGATCGCGGTGGGAATCGAAGCGCTGCCCGATCTGCGCGCATGGCTTCGTCACGTGCGGATCGAGTCCGAGAAGGTCGAGGCTGTCGCGCGTGAGGTGCTCTCGAAGGCGTCGGACACCGATGTCTTGCCGGCCGCCGTTTCGCGTGACTCTTCAGCTGCCCTCTACTTCGAGAGGAAGTTCCTCCAGGCCGAAGAGCACATGCGATACGGGCGCTACGACCGGGCACGATCGATCGCCGAGGCGATTCTCGAGCTCGACGAGGGTAGCCCGCTGCGATTCGTCTGTCGCCGACTGATCCGCAAAGCGACAGAACGCAAGCTGCTCGAGAAGCTCGAGCCGCGCGTCGACATCGAATCGCTCGTCTACGAGATCGGCGAGAAGCCGAAGATCATGTTCCGCCTGCAGAATCGCTCGAAGGCGAAGGCACGTTTCGAGATCCAGGAAGGCGTGCTCGGCGAGATCACGATCACGATCGAGCGACGTTTCCTCGGCGGCCACAAGAGCGATGTCGATCGACGTCCCTTGCGCGTGACGAAGCGTCGGCACGGCGTGATGATTCCCGCGGGGCAGGGCTGGGAGATCAAGTTCCCGTACGAGATCCCGAAGGATCTGCCTCTTCGGAATTGCGTCGCCCGCATCAAGTTCCGCGCGACGTTTCGGCCGACGCGCTGGGAGATCGAAGGGGAGAGGGACAGCAACATTCCGCTCACCTCGATCGAGAGCGAGTTCTGGGTCATCCCGCCCGGCAAGAAGCGCAAGCTCGAAGACCCGCTCAAGCGGCTGACGCTCGCGCTCGTGCTCGATCGTGCCGAAGACCTCCTCGTCGCCGGTTGGTTCTGCGCCTGGGGCGGCGAAAAGGACGACGAGGTCAATCGTCGCCTGCTTTCGACTCTCATCGGTGCGCTCGACGATCTCGACCCGAAGTACCACAATCTCGCGGGTCAACTCCTGCGCCACGCTTCGGGCGTTCACCACAAGACGGTCGACGACTGGAAGAAGTGGTGGGCTGGCGCGAACGCTCCCATCGATCCGGTCGGCACCGGAATTGGCAGGGCGGGATCTGGGAAAACGGGCTCGCAGAAGCCCCCCCTCTCGCAGAAGGATTGAGAGCACGCGAGAGTACGCGAGACGCCGAGCAGCTTTTCTGCAGGTTCGGTGGCTCGTTCTCGCGGCTCTGGCAGCCGGGTTTCTCGGACGAAACCGGGCGACCTCACCTTCCGCCGTCGAAGGGGGCCTGCCATGACCCATCGATCCGGCCTTCTCGTGCTCTTCGTGCTGAGCTCGCAGTCGTTCCTCGCGGCTGCACCTCTCTACACGCTCTCGTTTCACGGAGCGCGACGCTTCGAGGCGGAATCGGGCACGCGTGTCGATCTCGCCTCTTCGTTCACGGTGAGACTGACGGAGTCGGAAAACGTGGAGCATCGCGCGGGGATCGACCCCGTCGGCGCGCAGGGCTGGGCGATCAGCATCGCCGGGGAGGGGGTCGTCATCGACGCGATGAGTCCCGAGGGGACAGACGCGGAGGCGAGGCTTTCGGACGGCTTCACCATGACGAGCTTGATCCATCGCGCGCAGCCCGATTCGGCCTGCGACGGCCATCGCGGCGCCACGCACGTCTGCGTGCTCTCGTTCGGCTCGTCGACGTCGCTCGCGGTCGACACGACCTCGTCGCTCGCGGTCGTGCACTGCTCGGGCTCCGTCGTCGCGCCCGATGTCTACGGAGACCCGGATCCTCGGGGGCTGGCTGACGTGCCCAAGGCGCTCGTCGGAGCCTTGCGCTTCGCCGACGGTTGTCAGGGCTTGGGGCAGCCAGTTCGCAACGCGGTGACGTGGAATGGTGAGACGATGACGCCGCAACGGGACGACTGCCTGCTCTTCGTCGTCCAGCCGACACATCCAGCCCCCTGTCCGTCGCCCGAGCATGCGGTGCAGGCGACCTTCTCGAACGCCGAGGTCCACGATCCCGAGGAGCCGGCCTCCCTCGTCGCGGAGATCTCTCCGTTCGAGACATCGCGCGAGCACGATCCACGTTCGGCTTCCGAGCTCCCAGCCGTCTCGGTCATACGCGGTCAGGTCGACCTCCGAATAGCTCGGAAGTTGATGACTCAGAGATCGCTGCCCGATGCTGCGTACGGCATGCCCAGCCCGTCTTGACCTCCTGGGCGTACGCCATCGCTCGATGGACTCTTGCGAGAAACTGGGAGGTTCTCTTGCAGCCCGCGGCTGTCGTTTTTGCGTCTAATCGCCCGTTGAAGAAGTCGATTCGGCGTTCAAGCGGCCGATTCGCTCGAGCTCTTCGTCGCTGAAACTCGCCAATGCTCGATTTGAGCGACGTGCGGGACTCACGTGTGACCTGTTCACCTGCGACTGACGAACGAACTGCGGACCCATCTCCTCTGAACGGCGAGGCGTTCTCGTTCCTTTTTCGTTCAGTCTGTCTGCGTGATTCTCACGCGCCCGTCGATCACCTCCAGCCGACCGTCGATCGCGAGGCGCAGCGCTTCGGGATAGGCGATGCACTCCTCGTCGAAGACGCGCGCGGCGAGCGTGTCGGGCGTGTCCTCGAAGTGCACGGGGACGACGCGCTGGAGGATCATCGGGCCGTGGTCGTACTCCTCGTCGACGAAGTGCACGGTGCACCCGCTGACGCGCGCGCCGGCGGCGATCACGGCTTGGTGGACGCGTGAGCCGTAGTAGCCCTTTCCGCCGAACGCCGGGAGGAGCGCGGGATGGATGTTGATCACGCGGTGGCGGTAGCGGTCGGGGAAGCGAAAGAAGCGGATGAATCCTGCGAGGACGATCCAGTCGACGTCGTGCGCCTCGAGCTCTTCGCAGATACGCTCGGAGAGCGCGTCACCATGCTCGCGATAGTCGATGGTCTTCGCAAGAATCCCCGCCGCCTCGGCTCGCGCGATGCCACCGGCACCCGCGTGACTCGAGATCGCGATCGGGATCTCGGCGTTCACCTCGCCTTCGGCGATCACCTGCGCGAGGTTTTCGAGCGTCCGGCCTCCGCCGGAGAAGAGGACTGCGAGTCGTGCTGGGCGATCGGGCATGGACGGGCCGTCTTTCGGAGAGGAGCTACCGGAAAGCGACCTAGCGTCCAAAAAAAGAGCCTCTCGTCAAGAGAGGCTCTCGTACCCAATTCCTGTCACCGAACGAGCGAACTCGTCGGCTGAGGATTTCGTAGACTCGAATCAGAAGATATCGCGCAAGGAGGTTACTACGCGGCCGATGAGGCCGTATTCGACGGCTTCCTCGGGGCTCATCCAGTAGTCGCGGTCGGTGTCCTGCTCGACCTGCTCGGCGCTGCCGATGAGCTCGTTGGCGCGGTGGCGCAGCTTGACGATTTCCTCGGCCGTGATCTCGAGGTCCGAGGTGCGTCCCTGACCGCCGCCCGAGGGCTGGTGGATCATGATGCGGGCGTTCGGAAGCGCGAGGCGGCGCTCCTGCGGAGCTCCGAGGATGATGATCGTTCCGGCGCTGGCGTTGAGCCCGACCGTGATGTTGTACACGGGCGCCTTGATGAACTTCATCATGTCGTAGATCGCGAAGCCGTCGTCGGCCGAGCCACCCGGCGTGTTGACGTAGACCTTGATCGGGTCTTCCGACTGCGAGTCGAGCCAGAGGAGGCAGCTCGCGATGCGCTGCGTCAGCTTCGGAGAAACTTCTTCGCTGATGAAGAGGGTGCGCTCCTTGCGCAGAAGGTCCATGCCGATCGGCGACTCCTTCGGAGCCTTGTCCTTCTTCTCGTCGCCGTCGTCGTCGCCGTCGCCGTCGTCGTCCCCGTCATTGTCCAGCTGCGGCCCGTTTTGCAGGGGCCCGTTTTGCAGAGGCCCGTTGAGGGTGACAGCTCCGGGAATCGCGGAGGCGTGTGCCCAATGTCTGAGTTCGTCTTCTTGCATGTCCTCGTCCACCCTTTCGTGGGCGGCTTCCTCTTCACGTGAAGGTTTGGCGTGAGAAATCGCTCGAGTTCCGGAAAGTCCGAGGCTTCGACGATTCCGACTCTGTTTATATCGTCCCGTGAGGGCGGGTTTGCAAAGGAAAATGACGTGTTCGGGGACGGCTATTGCCGATATTTCGCCCGTTTGGCGCCGCGTTCGCGCTTGTGGCAGGAGGAGCACTCGATGCGTAGCGATGAGAGGGCCGACTTGGCCTCCCTCGCAGACTTCGTAAGGTCTTGAGTGCTCAAGAGTTTTCGGAGCTTGGTGGCGAATTTCACCGATTTCGAAGTATCCAGCGACCGAGATCCCGACCTGGGAATCTCCCGCAGAAGCTCTTCGACCTGGAGTGCTTCCTGGGCCGCCTCGATGTCAGGGTGGGACGCGATCGGACGGAAGTCGTTCTGCGAGAGTGCCTCGAGGTTTTCCATGTGGTCCTCGAGCTTCGCCATCGCCTCGGCGAGGGGAGGAACGCTCGCGACCTCGGGGAGATCCGTGGGGACCGTCTGCCACTCGGTTCGCTTCGGGACTCGGGCTTCGAGTGCTGCTTCGATCAGTCCCGTGTAGCGAAACGCCGTGCCGGCTCGACTGAGCCAGCTGCGGACCCGGTCCGCGTTCCACCCGTCGGTTGCTCGAGCGGCGAGCGCAGCCGCGACGGGTCCTCTGTGGCGACCGTGGTGGCAGTGAAAATACACGGGGCCGTCGGAGCGATCGACGACCGCGGCGAACTCGCGGATGCGTTCGGGCGAAATCGTGTCGTAACCGACAGGAAGGTGGACGTAGCGCATTCCCTGGCGTCGAGCCTCGTCGACCTCGGGTCGTGAGCCGTCGACGCTGACGATGCTCGTGACACCGAGAAGAGCCAGGTCCGCGAGCGTTTCTTCCGAGCTTCGCCCCGACTTCGGGTCCGAGAGGCCGGCTCCGCTGAAGATCTTCGGGGTGAGGTAGTACCCGTTTTGAATATTCGGGAAGCCGAGTTCCGACGCGTGACCCTCGGCGTGGCGCGCTCGGCCATGCTCCAGGGCACTTCGCGCCCGCGAGGCCCTGTGAGCGGCGATATCTTCCTCCGTCAACGGGCGGCACGCGCACTTGATCACGGTGGAATGAAACGCCAAGCCGAGACCGATCGGGGAGAGCACGGCCAGTAGCACGGCCCCTTTGCGGCGAGCCTTCGAACTGTCTCTCTCGGACGACTGCATCGGCGATATTCTGGCGCGGAAGATGGCCTCGCGCAAATGGTAGACGTCCTCGAGAGACATCCTGACCACAAGAATCTGCTAGATCTCGAGAATCTCGCCGAGCCGTTCGAGGAGCCCTGCCTCCGTCAAACCCTCGAATCGGAACCACTTATCGCGAGATGTCGGCCCGCTCGCGAGCGTCACGGTCGTCTTCGCGACGCCGAGGGCCTTCGCGAGGACCACAACGATCGCGTCGTTCGCCTTACCCTTTTCGGGCGGCGCGCTGACCGTGACCTTGAGCGCGTCACCGTGAAGCCCGGCGATCTTGTCGCGCGAGGCTCCGGGGGCCGCTCTCACCTTGAGGAGTACGCCTTCGGCGGTCGATTTCGTAGCTGGATCCGTGGGCATGTGGGATTCGCCCGTCGTTACGACGGCGGGCGGTACAGTGTCGAGCCGACGCGAACGACCGTCGCGCCCTCCTCGATCGCCACCTCGAAATCGCGGCTCATGCCGAGCGAAAGACCACTGGCTCCTTCGGGCAATCGGCCGTCGCGGAGCGCGGCGTCGCGGAGCTCTCGAACGCGGGCGAAGTCGGGGCGTGTGTCCGCGGGATCGGCGCAGTAGGGCGCCATCGCCATCCAGCCGCGGATCGCTCCGCGAACGTGGGGGAGCGCGGCGATCTCGTCGAGGAGCTCGTCGATGTCCTCGAACCGGGCGCCGGTCTTCTGTTCCTCGCCCGAAGCGTTGACCTCGACGAAGAGCTCCGGGGGCGTCGCGTCACCCGACTCGGCGAGCGCCGCGAGACGAGTCTCGAGCTCGCGGGCGAGGCGGACCGAGTCGAGGGAGTGGATGGACGCGAACGCGCGAACCGCAGACTTGGCCTTGTTGCGCTGCAGGTGGCCGATGAAGTGGATGCGCCCGTCGTCGTTATCGTTCTGCAACTCGTCGAGAAGCTCGCGCTTGCGCAGTCCTTCCTGCACACGGTTTTCTGCGAAGTCGCGCACGCCGAGCTCCCACAGAAGACCGAAGACGTCGCTGTCCACGTACTTCGAGACGACGAGCACGTCGACCTCGCCCGGATCACGCCCGGCGCGTTTCGCGGCCGAGGTCGCCTGGAGCCAGACCTCGTCGAGACGCTCGCGCAGAAACGCGAGGGGGGCGTCGGGCAAGTCGGCGATGGTGAGGAGCTGGCGAGCCATCTGTCGCGCGTCTCCTCAGCTACCTCTGATTGACGCCGAGCGCGCGCTTTCCGACCGTCGACTCGATCGCGTCGAAGAGCGCCGGCGAGGGGGTGACGAAGTTCTCGCGGCCGACCTCGATCACGGCGCGCCCTCCTTCCCTCTCGCGGAACTCGAGGAAGACGGGGCAGGCGCCGCGGTGTTCGCCAAGAAGCTGCTTGAGGCGGAAGATCATGTCCTCGCCATCCCCGTTTTCGCCGTCTTCATCAGAAGCCAGCGGGAGAAGGATGCTGACGTTCTTCGTCATGCGCTCGGAGAAGGTCTCGACGGGGAAGATCGTCTTGACGCGTACCGACATCGTCGTGTCGCGGTACTTGACCATGCCCTGGATCAGCACGATCGCCTCGGCGACGAGACAGTCGGCGCACTTCTCTTGAAGGTCCTCGTTGATGAAGAGCTCGAGCGAGCCGCCGATGTCTTCGACGAGCGCGATCCAGAAGGGCTTGCCCGTTCGCTTCGAGACCTTCTTCGTCAGCTTCGAGATCTGCGCGCCGAAGAGGCAGTCGCGGCCGTCGCTGAACTCGGCGAGGTCCGAAATCGTGTGCTTCGTGTACTTCGAGAGGAGCGGCATCCACTTGAGCAGCGGGTGACCGGTCAGGTAAAAGCCGAGCGTCTGCTTCTCGCGCGAGAGGCGCTCCGACTCATCCCACTCCGGAACGTCGGGGTAGGTCTCCTCGATGCCGCCGTTGGTTGCCGATTCGCCGTCGCCGCCGGCGCCGAGCCCGAAGTCGAAGGTCAGCTGGCCGGCGGCCTTGTCCTTGCGAGCCTCGGCACCGCGCGAGATCGCCGCGTCGATGTTCGCGAAGAGCTGCGAGCGCTTCTTGTCGAAGACGTCGAAGGCACCGCACGAGATCAGGTTCTCGAGAACGGACTTGTTGACGGCCTTGCCGTCGACGCGTTCGCAGAAGTCGTAGATCGACCGGAAGGGGCCGTCCTCCTCTCGCGCTTCGAGGACGCAGTCGACGACGTTTCCGCCGATGCCCTTGATCGCCTCGAGGCCGTACCAGATCTTCCCGTCCTCGACGATGAAGCCCTTCTCGCCGAGGTTGATGTTCGGCGGCATGAAGTCGATGCCCATGCGCCGGCACTCCTCGAGGTTCTCGACGATCTTGTCGGTGTTGTTCATTTCGCACGTCATCACGCCGGCCATGAACTCGGGCGCGTAGTTCGCCTTGAGAAACGCCGTGTGGTAGCTGACGAGCGCGTACGCGGTCGAGTGCGACTTGTTGAAGCCGTAGCCCGCAAAGAACTCGATGAGATCGAAGATGTGCGACGAGATCTTCTTGTCGATGCCCTTCTCGGACGCACCGTCGACGAACTTCGTCTTGTACTCCTTCATGATCTCGATCTTCTTCTTACCCATCGCCTTGCGGAGCGAGTCCGCTTCGTTGAGTGAGAAGCCGCCCATGACGTTCGCGATACGCATCACCTGCTCCTGGTAGAGGATGACGCCGTTCGTCTCTTCGAGGATGGGCTGGAGGAAGTCGTGGTCGTACTCGATCGGCTCGATGCCGTGCTTGCGGTTGACGTAGATGTCGACCATGCCGCCCTCGATCGGGCCGGGGCGGTAGAGCGCGAGGAGCGCGATGATGTCCTCGAATCGGTCGGGCTTGAGGCGCTTGAGGAGATCGCGCATGCCCTTCGACTCGAGCTGGAAGACGGCCTTGGCCTCGCCGCGTGTCAGGAGGTCGTAGGTCGGCTGGTCATCGAGTGGAACCTTGTCCATGTCGATTTCGATGCCGTGGTTCTTGCGGATCTGCTCGAGCGCCTTGTCGATGATCGTCAGCGTGCGCAGGCCGAGGAAGTCCATCTTGAGCATGCCGACGAGCTCGAGATCTTCCATCGTCCACTGACTCGTGATGTCGTCCCCGTTGCGGTAGAGGGGGATCATGTCGATCAGTGCGGCATCACCGATCACGACACCGGCCGCGTGCGTCGAGCAGTGGCGGTTGAGCCCTTCGAGGCGCAGCGAGAGGTCGAAGAGCTCGGCGATCTTCGGATCGTTCTGGCGGAGCTTGACGAGGTCCTTGTCGGCCTCGAGGCTCTCGCCGAGCTTGACGCCCGGGCCAGCGGGGATCTTCTTCGCGATCCCGTCGACCTCCGAGAGCGGGATGTTGAGCGTGCGGCCGACGTCGCGCAGCACGGCCTTCGCCGCCATCGTTCCGAAGGTGATGATCTGGCTGACGCGATCCTCGCCGTACTTCTGACGGACGTAGTCGATGACGCGCTCGCGACCGTCCATGCAGAAGTCGATGTCGATGTCCGGCATCGAGATTCGGTCGGCGTTGAGGAATCGCTCGAAGAGAAGGTCGTACTTGAGCGGGCAGAGGTTCGTGATGCCCATCGAGTACGCGACCATGCTTCCCGCCGCGGAGCCTCGCCCCGGACCCACGGGCACGCCGTTCTCGCGCGCGTAGCGGATGAAGTCCCACGTGATCAGGAAGTAGCTGATGTAGCCCATCTGCTTGATGACGCCGATCTCGTATTCGAGTCGCTTGCGTGCGGCGGTGTTCGTCTCCCAGTCGTCGTAGCGTTCCGCGCAACCCTCGTCGCAGACGCGGCGGAAGTAGGTCTCCTGGTCTTCGCCCGTGTCGATGTCGAAGGGCGGCAGGAACGTCTTCGAGAAGTCGATCTCGACGTTGCACTTCTCCGCGATCTCGAGGGTGTTCTCGAGCGCGTCGGGGAAGTCGCCGAGGACGTGATTCATCTCCTCCTTGTTGCGGAAGTAGAACTCGTCCGAGCTGAAGCGCATGCGGTCCGAGTCGTCCATCGTCTGCCCCGTGTTGATACAGAGGTGGACTTCCTGCGCGCGAGCGTCGTCGCGTCGGAGGTAGTGGATGTCGTTCGTCGCGATCATCGGGATCCCGTACTCCTTCGCGAGCGGCGGGATCTTCTCGAGGACGCGCTCCTGCTCGGGAAGACCGTTGCGCTGGATCTCGAGGTAGAAGTCGCCCGGATCGAAGATGTCGCGGTACGCTTCGATCTCGGCGCGGAGCTCCTCTTCCGTGCCGCCGAGCGCGGCGCGATTGATCGGGCTCGAGAGACAGGCGCTCGATCCGACGAGCCCCTTCGAGTGCTCGCGGAGGACGTCCTTGTCGATGCGCGGCTTGTAGTAGAAGCCGTCGACGTAGCCGATCGAGGAGAGCTTCATCAGGTTGCGGTAGCCCTCCTCGTCCTTCGCGAGGAGAAGGAAGTGGAAGAAGGCTCCCTGGGACGTTCGCTTCTTCTCGAGGCGCGAGTTCGGGGCGACGTACGCCTCCATGCCGATGATCGGCTTGATCCCCTCGGACTTGCACTTCCGGTAGAACTGGATCGCGCCGAACATGTTGCCGTGATCGGTGAGCGCGATCGCAGGCATGTCGCACTCCTTCGCGGCGCTGACGAGCTTCGGGATCGTGACGGCGCCGTCGAGGAGGCTGAAGTGACTGTGGACGTGGAGGTGGACGAAGTCCTTGAGCTGCGACATCTCTCGAGCCTGCCCGCACGCGCGTTTCCGCGGTTCTGCGGCCTTCTTTTCTGGGAGTCGAAATCCGAGGGAGTGCTTCCGGAAGGAAGTGTTCGGATTATAGTCGGCTACTCTTCCGGACGGAAGGGGGGCATTTCCTTGATGTAGAGGTCGCGCTTCGGAAACGGGATCTCGATTCCAACCTCGAGGAAGCGCTTGTAGATCTCGGTATTGAGCGCATCGATCGTCCGTCCGCGCAGGACGGGCTCGTCGATCCAGCCGAGGAGCTCGATCTCGAGACCCGACTCGCCGAAACGGCGAAAGCGGACGCGTGGCTCGGGATCCGTGGCGATCCCGTGGTGCGCGAGCGCGATCTCCATCAGAACGTCGCGCACGCGGTCGATGTCGGAGCCGTAGGCGACCGAGGCGGCCACTCGGACGCGCTCCTTCTCGTACGGCCCTCCGCTCTCGTTGACGATCTTCGTCGTCCCCATCACGGCGTTCGGAATCGTGATCTCGACATCGTCGCGCGTCAGGAGGCGCGTGCTGCGGATGCCGATCTGCGTGACGCGTCCGCGCTCGCCCGAGTCGAGCACGATGAAGTCGCCGAGCTTGTAGGGGGCGTCGGCGAGGATGAAGACTCCCGCGAAGAGGTTCGCGAGCGTGTCCTTCGCCGCGAAGCTGACGGCGATGCCGATGATGCCCGCCGAGGCGAGCCACGCCGTCACGTCGATGTCCCACGCCAGAAAGACGAAGTAGATCGAGGCCCCGATGCCGACAAGTACCGCGAGGTTGTAGAAGAGGGGGAGCGTTCGCGGCTGAATGATGGGGAATCGTTCCTGGTGACTCGCGAGCACCTCGAGGAGGAGGCGTGAGAAGCGAATCGCGCAGACGAGCCAGACGACGATCGCGATCGTTTTGAGAACGCCGAGTGTCAGCCAGAGCGCCGCCTCGTTCAGCGGCAGCCGTCCCGTTGCGAGGATCAGGCCGAGGACGGCGATCGAGACGAAAAGCGGCTTGTGGATCAGCGACAGCAGCCGATCGTCGAGCTCGTTCTTCGTCTTCTCCGTCCAGCGCGTGACCAGGACGGTGAGGATCCAGTCCGCGATGAGCGCCGCGACGACCGAGACGACGACGATGACGGTCGCTTGCCAATAGACGTTTTCACCGACGAGGGAAATCCACTCTTCGATCATGTTCGGCTCCTCCGGCTTTCCGACACGCTCACCGATCGAGGGCAAGATCACACAACTTCCGACCTCCCCTGAAGTTGCTTTCCCCCGGGGGCCCACCTAAAATCACGGTTCCTCTCGCCGGAGGCCCCGAGGGCCGCCGAGGAGAGGCTGATTATGCAAGAGAGGTGGAGACGTTTGAAAGAGGCGAACTATCAGATCGAGTCTTCCGACCACCGATGCACCGCCTGTGAGGGCGAGATCGCGCCGGGGGACTCGTTCTTTTCGACCGTGATGTTTCTCGAGGAGGCCTTCGCGAGGCGGAGCTACTGCTCGCCCTGCTGGCCCAAGGTGCCCGGGCGGTCTGCATCGGCCGGAGGATCGGCCGGAGGATCGGCCGGAGGATCGGCCGGAGGATCGGCCGGAGGACCGGCTGGAGCCTTCAGTGCGGAGGCTCCGGCGGTGTCAACAAGCGGCACGAACGGCACGAACGGCACGACCGAACAGGCTCCGGATGAGGCGGGCGGGACCACCACCGCCGTCGAGCCTCCTCCCGAGATCTTCGCATTTTGGAAATCCCTGCGACCGCTACCGACGAAGGCGGAGAGACGTCGAGTCCGATTTGATCCGCTCGTCGTGCTCGAGTTTTTCCGCAGGCTCTCGGAAATGCCCGATGAGCCCGAGCCGGTCGAGGAGCCCGAAACTGAACCCGAGATCGAGATGGAGCGAGAGCCGGAATCCGAGCCTGAGCCCGACTCGGAGCCCGACTCCGAGCCCGAGCCCGAGCCCGAGCCCGAGCCCGAGCCCGCTCCGACGACGCGCCCCCGCGGCCCGACCCGCGAGCAGCGTCGCAATCTTCAGTTCGTTCTCGGTCTGCTCCTGATTCGCAAAAAGCTCCTGGTTTTCGAAAGCTCCGCCGCGCGCGACGGTCGCGAGTGGCTCAAGCTCTCCGAGAAGGCCGATCCCGAGAAAACGTACTTCGTCGAAAACCCCGATCTCAGCGATGAGGAGCTCGAGCACGTCCGCGACGACATCGGCGAGCTCCTCGGGATGCAGATCTGATCCGAATCGGACCCCGGACCTTGTCGCTAATTCGTACCCGAGCATCGATCTCTTTCCTCGCCCTCGCCCTCGCCCTCGCCCTCGCGCCCCTCGGGGTCGGCTGCTCGAAGGAGAAGGGGGAGGGGACGCCTGAGGCGATCGGGCAGACGGTTGAGAACAAGGACGCCGACACGAAGATTCTCGTGCGCGTCGGAAAGTTCCGCGTCGACGAGATTTCGATGCAGCTCTCGCTGCCCGCGGATCTCGAGGCCGTCGAGGAAGCCGACTTCTACCCGGAAGTCACGGGGGTGATCGACCTCATCGAGAAGCGTGAAGGCGAGACGGTGAAGAAGGGCGAGGCGATCGTCCTCCTCGTCGATCAAGAGCTGCGTCTGACCAAGGAGATGAAGGACCTCGCGCTCGAAGACAAGCAGACCGCGGCGCGCCTCGCCGAGATCGCTGTCCAGGAGGCCGACGCCGCCGTCGTGCAGAAGGCGTTCCTCGTCGAGCAAGCGGATCGCGAGCACCAGCGCTTCGTCAAGCTCGCGGGAGAGGACGGATTGGTCTCGCCGGAGGAGTTCGAGACGAAGCTCTACGCGAAGAGGGAAGCCGAGGGCAATCTCCAAGCGGCGAAGCTCGTCGTCGAGCGTCGCAGGGTCGAGAAGGAGCAGGCCGCGAGCGCGGTCAAGCTCGCAGCCAAAGAGCTCGAGACCGCGGCGTTCAATCTGTCGAGGACGATTCTGCGCTCGCCGATCGACGGCGTCATCACGTTCCTCGATCACAAGAAGGGCGAGCTCGTCTCGCCGTCGACGAAGGTCTTCTCGGTCGTCCGCCTCGACCGTCTCGAGTCTCGCATGCAGGTTCCCCAGCGCGAGCTGCGACGCCTGCGCGAGGGGCTCGTCGTCGATATCGAGTGCGGCGTCTTTCCGGGCCGAGTCTTCCCGGGCAAGGTGCGCGTGATCAACCCCGTGATCGACAAGGACGGCGGCACGGTGGCCGTGCTCGTCGATGTCGAGGCGACGCCGAAGCCACGCACACCAGAAGAGGGTGGCAAGCCGACGGATCCGGAGGAAGTTCCGCCGCGACTCCTGCCCGGCATGTTCGTCGACGGTCGCATCGTCACCGCGACGCACGAGAACGCCGTCCTCGTCGACAAGCGTGCCGTTCTCTACGACGCTGGACAGCCGATCCTGTTTCTCGTGCGAGACGGCAAGGCGTACCGCTGCGAGATCGAGCCGGGATTCTCGGTGCGGACGCATCTCGAGATCCTCGGTCTGACGACGACCGGAACCGACGAGTCCGGGGTCGAAACGAGACAAGAGATCGGCCTTTCCAAGCGGCAGGCCTCCGGTGGTGAGGAATTCGAGCTCGAGTTCGGCCGGCTCGTCCTCGTCGGTCAGAACAAGCTCAACCCCGCGACCCTGGTACAGATCGAGGGCGCGAAAGACTCGGCTGAGACGTCTGAACCCGAAGAGCCCGAGTCCGATGAACCCGAAGAGCCCGAGTCCGATTTGCCCGTCCCTGACGAGGGGCGCTCCGAATAGCCCCTCCGAATAGCCCCTCGGCGTCGTCGAGGCTCCGATGACCACTCCGCAAGATTCGTCCACACCTCGGCTGGGCGCCGATGCGCCCCTCGAGCGAGGCCTGACCGCGCTCGCGACGCGTCGACCCGTCGGCGTGACGATGGTCGTCCTCACGATCATCGTGTTCGGGCTGATCTCGCTCGATCGTCTGCCACGCAACTTGATGCCGGACATCTCGTATCCGTCGATCACGGTTCGCACGGAGTACCCGGGCGCCTCGCCGATCGACGTCGAAGGGCGTGTTTCGCGACGCCTGGAGGAGTCGCTATCGCAGGTGCGTGACCTGCGACGCATCTCGTCGATCTCGCGCGCCGAGACGTCGGACGTCCTCCTCGAGTTCGCCTGGGGCTCGAACATGGCGCTCGCCACGGCCGACGTGCGCGAGAAGGTCGCGCAAGCGTTCCTGCCCGACGAAGCCGAGACGCCGACGATTCTGCGATACGACCCGACGCTCGATCCGATCATCCAATTCGGGATGTTCCTCACCGATGCGAGCGCGGACGACCAGGCGGCGCTCGTCGGCCTTCGCATTCTCGCGGAGGACGAGATCGAGCGCGAGCTCGAGACCGTGCCCGGTGTCGCCGGTGTGCGCGTGCGCGGCGGGCTCGAGCCCGAGGTTCGCATCGAGGTCGCTGAGCAGTCCCTGCGCGAGAAGGGGCTCGCGTTCGACCTGATCTCGCAGCGTATCCAGGAGGAGAACCTCAATCAGGCGAGCGGGATCATCTACGAGGGCGAGAACGCTCGCGTCGTGCGCACCGTCAACGAGTTTCGCACGGTCGACGAGATCCGCGGCTTGCAGCTCGTCTCCGAGCCCGTTCCCGTGCACCTGCGTGACCTGGCCGAGGTGACGTCGAGCTTCGAGGAGCCCGAGGTGATCACGCGCATCGACGGACGCGCGTGCGTCAAGATCGACATCTTCAAGGAGGCCGACGCCAACATCGTCGAGGTCGCCGAGCGGGTGCGCCGACGGCTCTTCGGATCGCAGGCCGATCGCGAGAAGCTCGCGAAGGTCGAAAAGATGGACGAGGAGCGGCGCAAGGAGTTTGCCGAAAAGACGCTTGTCCTCAAGACCGAGAAGTCGGACGAGGGTGAGGACGCGAAGAAGAAGGGCAAAGGCGCTGGGCGCGGAGGAGATCACATCCCGTCGCGACCGGACTTCATCGCCTCGCGACTGCCGTCGAACGTCAAGGTCGAGGTGATGTCGGACCAGTCGGTCTTCATCGAGAACTCCCTGACCGACGTCCGCTCGATGGTCCTCGGCGGGGGCGTGCTCGCGATTCTGATCCTCTTTCTCTTCTTGCGACGTTTGAGCTTCACGCTCGCCGTCGGCGTCTCGATTCCGTTGTCGATCGTCACGGCGTTCATCGCGATGCATCTCTTCGGTGTCTCGATCAACATGATGTCTCTCGGCGGGCTGGCGCTCGGAATCGGCATGCTCGTCGACAACTCGATCGTCGTGCTCGAGAGCATCTTTCGCTGTCGTGA
>CAYZGY010000081.1:0-15761 GCA_964478085.1 uncultured Planctomycetia bacterium | reverse complement strand
CTCGCGGAACCGACCGAGCGCGGCTGCCAAATGAGCCGGCCCAGCCGTGCTCTCGTGACGTTTCTTCTCCTCCTCCTTCTCCTCCTCTCGACCCGTGCCGCCGCTCTTGCCAAAGACGCTCGCACGCTGCGCAAGGCCGGCTCGGAGCACTACAAGGCTCGACGCTACTTCCAGGCGATCGAGTCGTTCCAAGAAGCGTTCGTTGCCGCCTAAGAGCCGGCGAAGACCGGCAGCCGGGCGGACCTCGCGGGTGCGCTCGGAGGTCTCGGTTTCGAGAACCTCGACGTGGCGGAGACGCGACTCGCCGAAGAGACCTTTCGCCGAGCACTCGGGCACGCAGACGACTATTTCGCGAACTTCGGGCTCGGTTATCTCTACTTCATGCGGCGTGAGGACGGGGAAGCGCGCACCTATCTTCTCGCATCGCTCGCTCTCCGTGACGATTACGGCCCGACGCATAAGCTTCTCGGCCTCATCACCTACCGAAAAGGTCAGACGAAGAAGGCGCTCGAGCGACTCGAGAAGGCGAAGAAGCTCGACGCGAAGGACAAGGAGAGCGCCTATCTCGTCGACCGTTGGAAAGCGGAACTCGAGGTCCTCGGCGAGTTTGTCGACCTCCGCAGCGCGCACTTCGATCTTCGGGTCGATCCGAAGCTGCCCGAGAAGGTTCGCCGACGTGTCGAGAGGGAGCTCGAAGACTCGTACCAGCGCATCGGTGACGCGTTAGGAGTCTGGCCCGAGGAGCGCACGCCGGTCGTCCTGTTCACGCCTGGACGCTTCCACAAGGCGACAGGATCGCAGCACTGGGTCGGAGGGCTCTACGACGGTCAGCTCAAGCTGCCGGTCGCTGAGGACGTTCTCGACGATCCTCAGGCGCTCGAGGATCTCGTGCGTGTCGTTCGCCACGAGTACTCGCACGTGCTCGTCCGCATCCTCGCGGCCGAGTGTCCCGTGTGGTTCAACGAGGGGCTGGCGCAGTACTTCGAAGCGCAGTACTTCGAAGCGCTGGGAACGAAGCGCTCGCAGCGTATCGCGATGATCCACAAGCGTTTACGCGAAGGGAGCGACGCGCGCATCCCGCTTCCGAAGATGCCCGCACGTCTCGACGGTGTCGACGACGTCGACCTCGCACGATGGATCTACCTGCAGGGTCTCGGCTTCGTCGAGTTTCTCGCCGAACGCTACAAGCCCTTTCGGCTACGACTCTTCCTGCGAGCGCTCTCCGAGGAGCATTCCGTATCGCGAGCCTTCGAGCGGACCTACGGCGCATCGCTCGCGGACCTCGAGAAGGAATGGTGGGATTCTGTCGAGCCGCCGGAGGACGGGAATTGAACGAAGGTTCGGGCTAAGCGTTCGTCGTCTCGGTGACGTCCTGCTTCTCGTTCTCGGCAGCGGGAGTCGTCTCTTGCTTCGACTCTTGCTTCGACTCTTGCTTCGTCTCTTGCTTCGACTCTTGCTTCGTCTCTTGCTTCGACTCGCTCGAGCTATCTTCCGACTTCGACTCGGCTTGTGCCGCGCGCCGCTTCTCCGCGGCCTTCGTTCGGTGACGACGGGAGCGGCTGTCTTTCTTGCAGCTCGTCTCTTGGGGCTTGGCGACTTTGCGATAACCGAGATCGTGAAGGATCGTCAGCACTTCGGTCCACGAGAGGAAGATCTTTCCGCTCTCCGCCTTGTACTTCTCGATCGCCTTGATGAACTGAAGTTCGTCGCTGGAAAGTGATTCGAGCACGGCGGGTATCTCCTCTTTCCTCGTCGACCGAGAGACATCTCGCACTGCCCGCGAGTGTCGGCACGGTCACGTTTGCTCAGCGCCGGCACGAACAACCCCGAGCAACTCCGGCGCACAATCTGTATCGACCGAGTGCCGTCCTTCGCTGAAGCATGCGCGGTTCCAGGACGCTTTTCGCAGCCTTATCGGAGCTTGGCTGTTTCGCGAACTCCTTTGTCCGCGAATGTTTACGGTGAACTTTGTCGATTTTCTCCCTTGTCACGCCCTTTTTGGCGGGTTATTCTTCTTGAGGACATAAATAGCAACGCTGCAACACTATAGGAATCTGAAACGGTTCGACTCCGCAAGCAGCTCGTTTCTCCTACCCACGCGGGGTCGAACGAATGAGCACTCTCTCTTCTCAAGCGCGTGCGATGCGGCGACAGACGCGGGTCTCTCGGCGGAGTGCGGCAGCCGGAAGGACACGAGAGTTTCATTAGTCTCAGGAGGCTCGGATGCAGACGGTTACGAAACGTGAACTCGTGCAACGAATTGCCGAGAAGACCGGGGTCCAGCAGATCAGCGCGAAGGAGGTGATCCAGAGCTTCCTCGACGAGATCATCAATGAGCTGGCTCGTGGTAACCGGCTGGAGTTTCGCGACTTCGGAGTTTTCGAGCCGAAGAGCAAGGCCCAACGCGTCGCGCGCAACCCGCGCACGGGTGAGCGCGTCGAGGTCCCCGAGAAGACGACCGTGAAGTTCAAGGTCGGTCGTCTCATGAAGAAGCGCATCCAGCGCGAGGACGAAGGGCTGGAGTTCGAGGACGAGAAGGACGCGAGTGGTGCGACCGGCGCTCCCGGCGCCGCTCCCGGCGCCGCTCCTGGTGCCGCTCCTGGTGCGCCCGCACCAGGTGACGGTGGTGCACCGAATCCGATGGGTTGACGGGCTCGATGTATTGACGGGCTCGATTGGTTGACGGGCTCGATGGGTTAACGGGCCACGACGAATCCTCGAACGGTCTCGCAAGTCGAGAGAATCTCCACGCAGCGCTCGAGTTGCGTGAACACCCTCCCCTCATGTGGGTGAAATATTCTGTGCGTCAGCCGATTTCGCCCTTAGAATCCTCCACAAGAAGAGAGCCCAGCCAGTAGGAGGACCTCCATGCGCGCTTTCCTTATCCTTAGCGGTCTCTTGGGCGGAATTGCTGTCGTCGGTGCCGGTTGCACAGTCTACCCCAAGGCGCCACCCGGACGGACTTACGACAACGTGCTCGGCGCGGTCGAAGAGGTCGTCAAGGCGAAGTACCCCTTCTCCGCCACCTACCAGAAGAGTGACAGCGTGTTCGCGATGGGCGCCGTCGAGTGGTTCGGCACCGACCGTGCGCGTAAGCAGATCCACGTGCACGTCCGCAAGCTCTACACGGGGCACTTCGACGCCGAGGTCTCCGTCGTGCTCCTCAAGCAGGTCGACGAGCCGCGCCTGGGCACCAGCGATCCCGCGAGCCGCTACGTGACGATATCGCGGCCGGTGATGACCCGGCCCGAGTCGCTCGCGATCCAGAGGCTCACCGGCGAAGAACAGGCACTTTATGAGGCGGTCCTGCAGCGGTTGAACGGCTGAGACCGAGCCGTCGCTCAGAATCCGCGAAGAGAAGTTTTGGGGCCCATAGCTCAGTCGGTTAGAGCAGCGGACTCATAATCTGCCGGTCCTCCGTTCGAGTCGGAGTGGGCCCACCATTTCTCTTTTCCCCTCTTCCGTCGGCGCCTCGAACGCCGGACGAAGAGGGGCATGTCACCACGCGATCCGATACACCGGCCGAAATCCGAAGCCGCGTTGGCGGTGGTCGGGTGACATATTGTGGCCGCTGCGCGTCGCCGAGCGGCAGTCGTCCGGCTTGACCCAGAACCGTCCCGCGCGACAGGCGTACTCCCACTGAGCCTCGCTCGGAAGTGACAGTCCCGTCCCGTCGCAGAACCGTTGACTGTCTTCGCTGGACACCTCGACGGGAAGGTCGTCGCCGAAGAACATCGAAGGGTTGTCGTCGAGCACGGCTTTCCACTGCGCTTGCGTCACTTCGTATTTTGCGATGAGAAACGGGCTCAAGGTGACGCGATGAACGGGACCCTCATTCGGTTTGCGGCCTCGTTCGCCGGGCGGGCTTCCCATGTCGAAGGTCCTGCCGGGGAGACGGACGAAGAACATGCCGGTTCGTCGGAGCCACCGCGCCGACCTGCCTCGACTCCGCCGACCTGCCTCGACTCCGCCGACCTGCCGCGACTCCGCCGACCTGACTCGACTCCGCCGACACGAACGACCACGGCAAGCTCGACCTGACCGACGGCCACCTCGTCGACGTCTACCTTTTCGAACCTCCTGCAGTTTCGGCGGGCCGAGCATCCTGCCACGGTGCTCGGCTGTTTCGGGGATCCATCGGAAGGCGCGCTCGGCTGCCTCGAGAGCAACTGCCGGTGAGAGCTAACGTTTGATCACAGGGTCGAACCACGTCCCGTGGGCGTAGTCGGACCAGCCCGGGCAAAACGTGTAGAGCTCGAGGAATCGCACGCCGCGAATGTCGATGTCGCAGCTCTGCGACATGTGCTTGGGGATCTTTTTCGAGCGCCAGAGCCGCTTGTTGTCTCCCCAGACCTCGAAGACGAGATGGGACCTGGGCTTCTTCGCCGAGTCGCTGAACGCGACGACCGCCTCGAAGCGGGCGAAGCCTCCGCCGATGAGGTAAGCGACCTTCGCCTTTCCTTTTGCCGGTGGATGCGCCATGAGGCTCTGGCGTGATCGCAGCCGGTACAGGCGTCCACTACGCTTGTTGAGGGCCTTGGTGTCGATGACGACCCGTTTCGGCTCGAGCTCGATGAGCGGGATTTCGGGAATCTCGAGGAGCGTGTTCTCGACCTCCTTGGCGGCGAGGCCGCTGGCCTCCTTTTTCGCCTCGAGAAGCCACCGACGCGCGCGCGCGTAGGCGGCGTCTCGAATTGCTGCCTCGGATGACCTCCGAGCCTTGGCCCACTTCGCCCACGCGAGTCCGAGCGCCACTTGACGATCCGTATTCGGCGGACGGGACGCGTCGACGCTGGCGATTTTCGCGAGCTTCTCGTCGTCCGACTGCTCCAAGTGAGCGAGCCCTTCGTCCCAATCGCCGACGAGGAAGCACAGGAATTCGCCGATTCGTCGATTCGCTTCACCGTCCTCCGAGTCTTCGGCGAGCTTTGTCGCAGCAGCCTCGAGCTTGCGGGAGGTCTTCTTTACCCAAAGCAGCGTCGAGCTTCGGCGACCGAGGTTCTCTTGGATCCACGCGTCTTTGGACTTTCGTCCGCTCTTCGTCGCGAGCGAGTGGGCTTTCTTCGCCGTGTCGAAGTCGATCTTGCGTAGAGCACGATCGAAGAGCTCCATCGCGGCTCCCGCGACGTAGGCGTGGGCCAGCGGGATCTTCGCACTTCTCGTGAGTTTCGTCAGAGCGTCCAAGCGGACGGCGAGCGGGTCGACGTCGAACGTTCGCTCGAGCTCGTCGATCGTGCTCATCGTCAAGCGGAAGGCTCCGCTCCTCGCCGCGACATCGCTCGACTCTCGGAGGAGGACATAGCGGGTCGGGAGATCTCCTCTCGTCTCCATCGCCGTCTCGAGCAGATTCTTCGCGAGCTCGACCCGGTCGTTCGGCTTGCGCTTCGCATACTGTGCCTCGAAGGCCTCTTTGACCCGTTTCTCCGCCTCTTCGAGCTCCAACGCGACGGGAACGGGATGGTCTCCGGCGTCGAGAGCGGAGACGGAAAAAAGGACGGTGAGAAGGATCGCGATCGAGAGGAGGAGAGGTCTCATAGCTCGCCATCCTAACCGCGAGGAAGCTCGGCATCGATCCCGAGAAGATCGGGTTGACTCGACCTGTATCGTCACGCGATCTGATGGCGGCCAAGGCACGGAGACCCGACATGCGCGAAAGCGACGCCTCGAAGACTCTCTGCGCTTTTCTTCTTGCCGTTCTGATCGGTTGCGAAAACCCGCCGAGCTCGTGTCCGTAGCCGAGACTACGGTTGGCACTCGAGCTGCGGCATCGCGCGCTGACGAATCGCCACGTAGGCGCTGAGCGCGCGTCGGTTTTTGGGTGACATCTTCTCGGGGACGAAGTAGACCCCGTAAGAGATGCCGGTGTTGCGCAAATGTCGGTGTCGGATGCGCGTGTTGATCTTCATCGGCTCTTCCATGTGGGGGAGCGCGAAGATGAGATCGACGTAACGAATCTGTGTCAGCTCGTACTCGACCTGGAGCTCCGTGTCGAAGGAGAGCCCGGTCACCGAGATGTCGCGGAGCGTTCCAGAGATCTCGAGGACACGATTCTCGAGACCGATCTGGACGTAGATCGGCTGATCGATATCCGGCTCGACGCGAAAGTCGGCTCGTTGATTGAGCAGCTCGGCGAACTCGCGCGGGACGTCGGTCTCGAGCCCGATCGGATCGACGAAGACGAACGAGATGTTCTGACCTTCGTCCGCGTCGGCGAGTGAGTGCACGACCGCGGGAGTGACGAGTGGCTCCTCGAGCGTCCGCGACATGAGGTGCAGGTAGACCGACTCCCCAAGGCCGTAGATCGGTTGGTACTTCTGGTCGATGAAGACGCGCACACCGCCCGCGGACAGTTCGTAGAGTCGTGCGGGGACCGGCTGCTCTTCTCCTTTGACCACCATGACCGACACCTCGGTCGCGGCTTCCGTGGAGCTTCGATGGTGGCGGCGCTCGTTCTGGATCATCTCGTCAGACCTCCTTCGATCCCGGGCTATCGACAGAATTTCTGATCGATGCGTCGGCTCCTCGAAGGAATCGTCTGAAGGTGGAAGATTTTCTCGGCCGCTGGCTTCGGTGCGCCCACCGAATCAAGATCTTAGCGTATTCCGAGAAAGGCGAGCAGCTCGGCGATCTCCCCGGCGTCGAGCGTGTCGAGGAGGCCGGCGGGCATCGGCGACACCGGTGACTCGGTCCGTGAGGCGATGTCCTTCTTCTGAACGTGAACGACCTTGTCCGGGTCGAGCGGGTTCGTCGCGACGTGAAGGCGTGATTTCCGGAACCCGTTCCACACGACGCGTCCCGTGAGGACGCTTCCGTCCTTCTTCGTGATCACCTGGTTGCGATACTGCGACGAGACGACGGCGGACGGGTCGATGAGCGAGCGCAGCACCTCTCGCTCGGAGAAACGTGTCGCGACTCCCGTCAGGTCGGGCCCGATCGAGCGGCCCATCGAGCCGTGACGGTGGCAGTCGGAGCAGCGCGCCTCGCGGAAGAGCTTCGCTCCTCGCTGGGTTGCGTCGGTGCTCGGCGTCGCGTCGGCGAGCGCTTTCTCGACGCTCTCGAGGGTCCACTCGCGCACGAAGGGCCTCTCGGGCTTCTCCGCGTTCGCTCGCGCGACGGCGTCGGTCGCGTCGTCCTCGATGAGCTTCGCGAGCGCCGGACGCTCCTGGGCGGGGACATTTCCGAGCGCCACCTTCGCGAGCTCGCTCACACGCTTCGGCAAGCCCTCGTCGCCGAGGAAGAGGCGAGCGCCTCGCAAGAGACCGAAGTACTCTCGTCGCGTCGCGGGAGTCCACCCGTTCGAAACTGTCGCGAGGACGTGGAGGAGCCAGAACGCCGCGACCTGCGGAGGATCGGTCGCGAGAATCTGCAGCGTCTTGTCGACGACCGACGGCGCTTCGTGCGCAGCGAGGAGTCGCGCGAGCTCGCGGTCGAGGCGTGAGTCTCCGCTCGGGAAGATCGCATCGAACTGCTCACGCACGGCCCTGCGCGGCGCAGCGAGGTACGCGACGCGATTACGGCGCCGGTCGCTCGGCTTCTTCACGCCTTCGGCGACCTCTCGCCGGCTCGCGATCTCCGCGGCGCGTGCCGCGGTCAGCTGGAAGTCGGGGGACAGTTTCGCGAGGTCGACCCGCGAGAGGTGCTTCCACACCGACTCGAGATCCTTCGTCGGCCCCGTGCGTGCGAGGGCTAGGAGGGCTGTCACGAGGACGCGGGAGCGATTCTCTTTCGCGAGGCGTTCTCGCCACTCGTCGCTCGGTCGACGTTCGAGGACGACACGCGCGGCGCCCCGAATGTACGGGTCGAGGTTTCCGAGATGTCCCCAGGATTCAACGAGCGTGGTGAGACTTTGCCGGAGCTCGCGAGCTTCACGCGTGTGGTTCAGCCGGCGAACCTCTTGAGCGCTCGGGCCGCGTCGAGAGGAGTCCGGCGGGCCCGTGTAGCGCAGTCGGTAGATCGCTGATTGCGTCTGTCGGCCCCCGGTCAGGATCAGCATCGCGCCGCTCGGATCGAAGTCGACGTCGGTGACGTTGAACGGTCGTCCGCGCAGGAAGTCTTCGGCGTGCGCGACGTAGCTCGCGCCTTGCGAAACGAGGTGCACGGCGAGGACGCGTCCGTACGCCCAGTCGAGCGCGTAGAGAGCGCGGCGGTAAGCTTCGGGAAACTTGCTGCGCGTGCCGAACTCGATCGAGGTGGGGGATCCCTTTCCGATGTCGACGACCGAAGGCAAGCTGTCCGCGTGATAGAGCGGCCACTTGCGCTCGTCCGCACGCCAACCGTAGTCGACTCCGTCGACGAGGTGCGCGATGCGCGTCGGTCGATACCAGGGCAATCCCGTGTCTCGCTCCGCATCGGCGTCGTAGGTGAAGAGCTCGCCGTCCGTGTTGAACGCGAGCCCGTACGGATTGCGCAGACCCGCGACGAAGACCTCCCAACGCTTTCCGTCGGGCCCCGTGCGAATGACGTGGCCGTCGATCGGTCGCTTCGACTTTCCGAACTCGTACGTGACGGGGAGTCGCGAGACGAAATCGCCGGGTAGGTCGACCGCGTCTCCGTGGATCTGGTAGAGCTTCTGGTCCGGCCCAAGAACGATTTGGTGGCGTCCGTGATCGCCGCCACCGCCTGGAATGTCGTGGAGCTTCGTCACCTCGTCGAAGAGGCCGTCACCGGTCGTGTCGCGAAGTCGCGTGAGAGACTTCGAGTTGTTCGCGACCGCGTAGAGGCTCCCGTGCGCGAAGAGGAGCCCGTGGACGGCGCTGAGCGAGCCGTTGAGGACCTCGACCGTCGCGCGATCCTCTGCGCCCTCGGAGCTGTTGGGGAGCGTGACCCGCAAGATCCCGCGGCGCTCCTTCCCGATGACGAGGCGACCGCGATCGTCGAACGCGAAGCAGACCCACGATCCCTGATCTTTCTCTGACTCGAGAACCTTCTCGAGCGTGTAGCCCTCGGGTACCTGAAACTTCGCGGAGTGGCTCTTTCCTTTCTCGCCGCGGGCCTCGGACCACTGGTTGTACTCGTCGAAGACCTCGATACGCGGCTTCTCGAGATGCCACCACGACTCGACGCCGGCGCTTCCGTAGTTTTTGACCTGGTGATCACCTTCGCGCGCACGCGACTTCCACGAGTCGTTCGTCGCGACGTGCCCGGGGATCTCCAGAGCGACCGCAGCCGGTCCGCTTCGCCGAGTCGCTCGGATGACGAGCTCGTTCGTGCCACTCCGCAGTCGATCTCGGAGCACCGTGCGGATGAACGAGTCGTGACGACGCGCGCGCGCGACGATCTCGCCGTTGAGGATGAGGTCGGCGTCGCAGTGATCGACTGCGAAGCGCAGCCTGGCAGCGCTCGGGGCGTCTTCGCACGAGAAGGACTTGTGCAGCTCGACGGAGTCGCCGGAAGAAGCCCAGATCCACAAAGGCGCCGAGGAGTCGGCAGCATCAAGCGGAAGTGATAGCGAGAGGACGAAAAGCAGCTGCAGCGTGCGCGTCATGGAGGCCTCGTGATGATTCCGTTCGAAGCCGTCATCTTCCAGAGACGTGCGCGATTCTGCAATGACACAAAAAAGACCCCCCGCCAGTCGAGCGACTGGGGGATCAGCGGCCCTGGGGGAAGGGACGCTTCCGGGGGGATCAGTACAGCGGGATCAGCTCAGGGAGATCAGCTGGTGCAGTCCAAGTCATCCTCCGTCGGGTCATGGCCCGGGACGTCGGACGGCGCGGGCAGCGGAGGGGCGCCTCGGAACAGGCGGCTCAAGATCGAGACGGGATCGGAGAGATCGACGTCGAGGACGGCGTCCGCGTCGATGCACTGGACGAGACCTTGGACGAGGTCACCGTCACACCGCACGGCGCACTCGTTCGCCGGCGGGCCGGGCAAGTCGGGGTCTTCCGGGAAATCGACGCCACACGCTTCGAGGCCGGCGACAGCTCCACGAGTCGAGTCGCAGGATCGACGGGCTCGTGACGACGCGGATGCCGAGGACCTGAACGGGGGACGAGGTCTCGACCGAGACCGTGCGCTCGAAGACGTCGCCGACGACTACGAAGCTAAGCACGGCACGCCCCTTCCCGTAGACGTGATCGTGCGCCTGCGCGCCTCGGCCGACTACGCCGAGGACGCCCCCTCGGGAGAAGAGGTTCGTGCGCTCACCGTGCGCGCGGACGACATCGAGGTATTTCACGAGCGCACGATCGGGGATTTCGAATCGGGTTCGCTCGACCCGTGGACTCCCGCCTGTGCGACGAATCAGGCGGCGAGCGGCACGATCGCGCCCGGCACTTGGGACATCGCGACGACGACGAACGCGATCAGCGGTAGCGCGAGTCTGCGTCTCTTCGCTGACGCCAATGCTCACCGCGCGCCCTACGCGGTCGACGCGACGCGTCAGTCATCTCGACATCGGTCGACCAGCGACTCAGGTCATCACCAGTGACTCTCGATCGAAACCCGCCGCCTCGAAAACTCGACAACCGAAGGGACCGCCGCCCGATGAGTCTCGGCGGCCCCTTCTTGACCTTCGTGCGGTCCATTTGGCCGCGCGCGGCGAGAGGCTGTTCTCGCGCACGACGTCCTGGACGAAGGGCTCGTACTTGTCGCGGTACGCGAATGGGAAGTCGCGCAGGATCGCGAGCACCTCGAGCGTCCGCGCGTGCGCGAAGACCTTCTCGAGCTCCGGAACGCGCTCTTGGAGATCTTGGAAGAGGTCCTCGTAGTCGCTGCTTTCCGTCGCGCGAGAGTTGCCGACACCACTCCGCTTCCTGTTCTGATATCGTGCACGTCGCGAGCTTCGCTTCGAACTGCTCCTCGGCGTCGGGACGATCGAGAGAGGGCGTCGGGCCCGATCCCGGAATCATCTCGCGACGGAAGATCGGCAGGGCGTCGAGATCGATCGGCGTCTCGGCGAAGAACGATGCGGATTCGTACCTCGCGAGATGGCGGCGTGACTTACGCTTGCGGAACGCGAGCAGAAGCGAGCAGAAGCGAGCGCGGGAGGCGTTGTCCCAGGACGCGTTGTCCCAGGACGCGAATGATCGTCTCTGGCAGTGACATCGATCATCTCCTCCCAGGTGATTCGACACATCGCGGGGCGCTCAAAGGGTCATCACGCGTCTCTCTCCTGAGTTTTCATGCGCTGGACGCGCTCAACGATGCGCATGAACCGGATGCTGAGGGCGATTCTGCTGCTGAAGGTCGGCGCTACGATCGAGCTCGTTCTTGGAGGCTGGTAGGGTCGAGTTCTCGGTAGTTTCTTTTCTGATGATGCATTCGAACAGAACCCGGCACTGCGGCCGCTTCGCCGATCTCTCGAGTCTCTCGCGACGCGAGATGCTCGGTCGTGTAGGCTCCGGATTCGGCATGGTCGCGTTTACGGGGATGCTCGCCGCGGAAGAGGAGCGCGCAAAGCAGTCGATTCCGACGAGCCTCTCGGGCGGCGTCCACTTTCCTGCGAGGGCGAAGCGCGTCATTTGGCTGTTCATGGGCGGAGGACCGTCCCACGTCGACACTTTCGATCCAAAGCCGTCGTTGGCTAAGTACCATCGCAAGTCGATCCCGATCAAGCTGCCGTCGCACCTGCGCGCCGGCAGCGACAAGGTGCTCGCGTCGCCATTTCGATTTCAGCGCCGCGGGAACTCCGGATTGCCCGTGAGCGACCTCTTGCCGGCGATGGCGGAGCACGCGGACGACATCTGTGTGATTCGCTCGATGCACTGTGACAGCATCGACCACACCGGGGCGACGCTGCAGACCTTCACGGGGATGGTTTCCCTTCCGCGTCCCGGAATCGGTGCGTGGATTCTCTACGGTCTTGGGAACGAAAACGAGAACCTGCCCGGTTACGTCGTCCTCGGACCGGACCAGCAGACGGGCACGGCGACCTACAGCTCGCGCTTTCTTCCGGCGCGCCATCAGGGGACTCCGGTCGAGTGGAAGCTCGACAAGCTGAAGGACCCGGCGCTCGCGTTGCCGAATCTCAAGAATCGAGCGGGGCTCTCTCGGGAGCGGCAGCGAGATCAGCTCGACCTTCTGAATCAGCTCAACGCCTGGCATCGCGATGGAAAGAAGGAGCAAGATCTCCTCGAGTCGCGGGCCGAGTCGTTCGAGCTCGCGTTTCGCATGCAGGCGTCGGCTCCCGACGCGTTCGACGTACGTCGCGAGACGGCTGCGACGCGTCAGGCGTACGGGCTCGACGATCCGGTGACGCAGCGCTACGGCATTCGATGTCTTCTCGCTCGTCGGCTCGTCGAGCGGGGTGTGCGATTCGTTCAGGTGCAGTGCGGCAAGGGCGACGATCTCGACTGGGACCAGCACGGGGGGCTCGAGATGGGACACCGAAAGAACGCGGCGACGACCGACCGCCCCGTCGCGGCGCTGCTCACGGATCTCAAGGAGCGGGGTCTCCTTGAAGACACGTTGGTTATCTGGGGCGGCGAGTTCGGGCGTTCGCCGACGAGCCAGGGGAGCGACGGTCGCGAGCACCACCCGCACGGCTACTCTCTTTGTCTCATCGGCGGCGGCGTGCGCGGTGGTTACGCGCATGGGGCGACCGACGAGTTCGGCTGGTATTCGGTCGAGAAGAAGGTACACATCCACGACTTCCACGCGACGATTCTCCACCTCCTCGGGATCGACCACTCGCGATTGACCTACCGCCACATCGGTCGCGACTTCCGACTGACGGACGTGCACGGAAACGTCGTGCACGAGATCCTCGCGTAGCGCGGCTCGCCGGCGCACCGTACGGGATTCGTTCGGTGCGCCGTGTGAAGATTCTCGCGTGGGGCGTTCGTTCGATTTCGGGGCGGGGCGCATCGCGGTCTGGTAAACTCGATATTCCCGCAGAGCTCTGTTCGCAGTCAGCCGACGCTGCAGGAACTCGAGGAAGAAGAGCCAGAAAGAGAATCTCGATGTTTCACGACTCAGCGGCCTTGCCGTCTCGCAGTCAGGGTGCGGTTTGTCTCGCGGCTTGCGTGTTGATCGCGTCGTTCGCGACGCCGCGCTCGCTCGACGCACAGGAACTCTCGGTCGTGTCGACGTCGCCGCGTAGCAATGAGCTCAACATCGCTCCGGTGACGACGATTCGAGTGACCTTCGATCGCGCCGTGCTTCGCGGGGCGGTCAACCGGGATTCGTTCTGGGCGTACGGACGATCGAGCGGCCCTGTTCTCGGCACCACCACGTTCGAAGACGACGATCACACGATCGCGCTCGTGCCGAGGGGGAGCTTCTACGCCGGCGAGATCATGACCGTCATCCTCTCGCACGATCTTCAAGCGGCCGGCGGATCTCCGATGAGGTCAGCCGGTTACTGCTTTCAGTTCTGGGTCCGAACGCGATCGAGCACGAAGCAGCTGGAGCGAGTCCAGCTGTTTTCGAACGCCGAAGGTGGACGTACGCGCATCTACGGAGCGGCGGCGAAAGACATGAATGGCGACGGTTTCCTCGATCTCGTGACCGTGAACGAGATCAGCGCGGACCTGCGCACGATGTTCAACGCGGGCGACGGCTCTGGGCAGTTTTCGGAGTTTCCCGCGCAGCGCCTCCCAATTGGGACCCAGGCCAGTCCCAACGACACAGGCGACTTCAATCGAGACGGACGTCTCGACATCGCCGTCGCCGCCTCGCAGGATCACAATATCTGGATCTGCCTCAATCAGGGCAACGGCCTGTATCGCGATCCGGCGCAGGACATCTCGGTCGGGCAAGAGCCGAAAGGCGTCGTCTGCCTCGACGTCGACGGCGACGGCGATCTCGACGTGGTCAACGCGAACTCGCGGAGCAACAACCTTTCGGTGCTGCTCAACGACGGTCGCGGCGTGTTCGGCGAGCCGACCTTCTTCGAGGGCGGAGTCGAGTTCGAGTACGGGCTCGGCGCCGGCGACATGAATGGCGACGGAATCCTCGATCTCGTCGTCGGGGGCCGAATCGGTGAACGAATCCGCACGATGGTCGGAAACGGCGACGGCACATTCGACTGGTTGCCGCTGCCGGTTCAAGGGGCGGGGGGCCAACCGTGGGTCCTCGTTCTCGGCGATCTCGACGGTGACGGCGATCTCGACGTCACGGCGGCGAACGGGCATAAGTTGAACGGTGCCGTGCTTCTCAATCAGGGCGATGGGGCGTTCGACGCGCCTGTTGTCTACGAAACGGGCGGGCTGACGATCTCGACCGACCTCGGCGACCTCGACGGTGACGGCGACCTCGACTGGGTGCTCTCGAACTTCGGGACGGAGGAGAACAAGACTTGGCCGGTACTCGAGAACGATGGCACGGGCACGTTTACAGTCTACCGAAGCCTCCCGTGCCCTAGCGAGGACGGCTGTGGTAATCCGTCCTGTGCCGTGCTCTTCGACTTCGACAATGATCGCGATCTCGACATCGTCGCGACCGACGAGATCCTTGACAAGATTCTCTCGTTCCGCAACGGCGGCCTCGACGCCTTCGGCGATGAGAACGCCGACGGCGAGATCGACGCGCACGACGCAGCTCGTTTTGCCGAATGCTACTCGGGGGAAGGCACGGACGCCGGGCTGGCGTGTCAGTTTGCCGATTTCGACGGTGACGGTGATGTCGACTGCGACGACCGCGAGCAGTTTCGTGCTGCTTGGACGGGTGGCGAGCCGCTCCCTCCGTTCGCGCCGTGCGAGCAGGATGAGATGGTCTTTCGGCGCGGCGAGGTCAACCTCGACGGACTCTTCGATCTCGCCGACGGCATCGCGATTTTCGTCATGCTCTTCCAGGGCGGCGCGGCACCGGGCTGCCCGGACTCGGCCGACTCGAACGACGATGCGGCGATCGACATCTCGGACGGCATCTACATCCTCCTCTTTCTCTTCGGCGGTGGAGGAGCTCCTCCCGCCCCGGGCCCTTTCGACTGCGGCCTCGACGGAACGCCCGACGGGCTTTCCGAATGCGTCTATCCCATGGCGAGCTGTGAGGCATGACGCACGTACGAGTCGGGTCGTTTATCGCTGCTTTCGCGCTGATTTTCGCGCTGATTTTCGCGTCATCGAGAGGATTCGCTGAGACCCGGTGAGTCGCAAAGACACGAATCGAAGGACTCGAGCTCGACACGATGCCGCTCGCGTGCGAGGTCATGCCCGAGTGCGACTTACGATTCGCACCGGAGCCGTCGATCCGTCACGAGCTCGAGCGGGCTTTCGAAGGACCCGAGTTTCCGAGTGTCGAGGATGCGTTCTCGCGACCAGGCGCCGGATTCTTCGTCGACCCCAGCCTCACGGATAGATGCTCGGGAAGAAGGCGGATTGCGTTCGCCGATCGACGTGGTGCTCGAGATCGAGCTCCGCGACGAATCCGACGAAGGGGGAGACGGAGACGGCGGCGGTGCCGCGAGCGCGACGTTCGCTCTCAAGAACGCCCTACGGATTCCGTTCGATCTGAGCGGCTCTGGCTTTCTCGGCGACTCGGAAGGCTCACGCTCGACTTCGATGGCAGCGTCTTGTCGACGGCAGGTCGATGCAAGGAGGGCACAGCCGGACCTCGCAGAACACGATCAAGCGGGCAGCGCTTTGGGTGCTCGAGCAGATCGGAACATCTCGAAGACGTGTCATCGAGAGAGCCGGCCGACTGACTCGACCGGGTGGCACGTCGACGCCGACTTGCTCCGCGAACAGCAGCCCGTTGAAGAAGTCGATTCGGCGTCCAAGCGGCCGATTCGCCCGAGCTCTTCGTCGCTGAAACTCGCCAATGCTCCACAAACGAGCGCGAACTCCGCAAGATTCTCGACGCGTTTCAGGCCGCGAGCTGAC
>CAYZGY010000080.1:0-15775 GCA_964478085.1 uncultured Planctomycetia bacterium | reverse complement strand
CATGCCCGATCCGCAGCTCACGCCGTGGCCTTCGCTTCCGAAGACGGCAAGCCGAGCCGCGTCGTCCGTCTCGATCACGGACTTCGGCACGTAATGGAACTGGAGCGCCCAGCGCCAATCGTTCGTCCGATTGGTCGGAGTGCCGTGCGGTAGCTTCGCGTCGAAGAGAAGGACGTCGCCCGAACGCATCGTTGCGGCGAGGCGGCGCTCCCGTACAACGTCCCGATCGCAGAGCTGAAAGTCTCGCTCCGCGAAGTGCACTCGAGGACCGTCGCGGTGCCCGCCCGGAATCACGTGCATGCACCCGTTCGCGATCGTCGCCTCGCTGAGCGCGATCCACGCTGCAACGACGCGAGTCTCGAGCGCGAGGTTGAAGTACGCGTGATCTTGATGCCACGGTTTCTCTCGACCACCGGGCGGCTTGATCATCGCCATGTCTTGGAACACGAACGTCGACTCTTCGGCGAGAGACTCGACTGTAGCGCGGAGTCGCTCGTGTTGGGCGATCTTCGCGAGGGGCGGGTGATTTTCGACGAAGCCCATGAATTTACGCACGAGACTCTTCCGTAGCTCGCTCGGAACTTCGCGCGGGTCGGTCTCGTGCACGTGCTCGCGAGCGGCACCTTCGAAGTGGATCTCGGCGCAGGTCGGCTCGAGAGATTCGGCCATCGTCTCGAGCTCGGATCGCGCTGCAGCGACGTCCTCATTCGAGATCGCGTCGCGGATCACGAGGAATCCACTCCGCTCGTACGACTCGCGGGCGTCGTCGTCGAAAGCATCCCAACCCGAGATCGACTCGGCCTCCCCCTCGACGGCGTAGAGCTCTGGAGCGTGCGGCTCGATGCGACTCTCGAAGATCGCCTTGGTGTCCATCGCGTGCCGATTCTCAGGACGCGAGAGACGTGATCGAACGAAGAACCATGGCGAGATCCTTCCTCATCGTCGCTTGTTCGGAAACGGCCACTTCTGCACGCCGACGCGATCGGCCCAGGCCTGCCACTTGTCGACGAGCTCCTTCAGCTTTTCGGGATGCTTCTTGGAAAGGTCGTTCATCTCGGTACGGTCGGCCACCATGTCGAAGAGCTCCCACTTCGTCTCCTGGCCGCGTCGGTACATCGAGACGACCTTCCACTGGCCCTCCCGGAGAGCGAGATTGCCGTGGTGCTCGAAGCCGAGCGGCGCCTCGCGCTCGAGCGACTTACCGCCGAAGGTCGAGACGAGGCTGACGCCTTCCATCGGCTGGATCTCGTTCTTCGCGTGCTTCTTCGGATACGTCGCGCCCGCGACCTCGACAAAGGTCGGCATCAAGTCGATCAAGTGGCTCGGATCGTGAATGATCGAGTTGTTCCTCGCCGTGGGAATCCCCTTCGGCCAATGCACGATGAAAGGCGTCGAGATTCCCCCCTCGAGTCCGTCGTGCTTGTAGCCGCGGAATGGCGTGTTCGACGCGTTCGCCCAACCGTGACCGTAGGCGACGTAGGTGTCTTCCGCACCCGGCATCGCCTCGGGACCGGTTCGGACGGCGCGTCCGTCACGTGTCTGCATCGGCGGCCAGATCTTCTTCTGAAGTCCGTCCTTGCCGAGCGGCTTGTACTTCGCCTTGGCGACATGATCCTTGTTCGATCGACGCCCGAAGCCTTCGGCGCAACCGCCGTTGTCCTGCAGATAGATGAAGAGCGTATTGTCGAGCGCCTTCTGCTTGCGGAGCTCGTCGACGATCCAGCCGATTCCTTGGTCCATGCGATCGACCATCGCCGCGTAGACCTCCATGCCGCGGATCTCCCATTCCTTGTGCGGAGTCTTCTCCCAGTCCTTCGAGCCCGGAGCCATCTTCCAGTGCTTCTCGATCACGCCGACCTCCTTCGCCTTCGCGAAGCGCGCGGCGCGCATCGGCCCGAAGCCCTTGTCGTACATCCCCTTGTACTTCGCGATCTCGGACTCGGGCGCATGCATCGGCCAGTGGGCGCTCGTGTACGAGACGTAGAGGAAGAACGGCTTCTTCGCGTGGTCGGCGCTCGCGTAGTGCTCGCGCACGTAGCGAACGGACTGATCGCTGATCGCGTCGGTGTAGTAGTAGCTCTTCGGCTGATACTCCGTGTCGTTCTCGGGAGTGATGTAGGTGTTTCCACGACAGAGCGAGACCGGATCGTAGAAGCTCCCGGCGCCGATGATCGTTCCGTAGAATCGATCGAAACCTCGCTGCAGGGGCCAATTGTGCTTCGGCCCTTCAGGCGAACGGAATCGCGTGACGTGCCACTTTCCCGACATGTAATTGCGGTAGCCGGCCGTGCGAAGGACCTCGGCGATCGTCACGCATCGGAAGTTGAGGTCACCACGGTACGCGTCGTAGCCTCGGTCGTTCTCCATCAACCCCATGCCTGCCTGATGCGAGTAGAGCCCGGTCAAGAGGGACGCGCGCGTCGGACAGCAACGGGACGTGTTGTAGAACTGCGTGTAGCGGAGACCGTCCTTCGCGAGAGCGTCGAGACGCGGGGTGCGGATCTCGCTGCCGTAGCAGCCGATGTCCGGGTAGCCCATGTCGTCGGCCATGACGAGGACGATGTTCGGACGCGGAGCCTCGGACTCGAGAGACGCAGCCTCGAGAGGCACTGCCTCGAGAGACACCACGGAAAGGACGAAAAACGTCGCGATGGCGACGAGAAGGACGGTCCGAGAACCGGACGGCGAGCGCGCTGGCGTAGACTTCATCGATCGACCCTTTGTGAAACGCGAAACCGGAGTCCTACAGCTTCGCACAGTTCACAGGTCGAGCGCGATCTTTTCTACGATCTGGCGCGTCCCGGCTCGAATCCGACTCCCTCCGCGATCGCGACGCCGAGGTGTCGCAAGGCGACCAGGTACGCAGGTCGGGCCGCGCCCGTGTCGAGCGCGAGCGCATCGGCGGCCTCCTCGGCACTGAGCTTCTCGATGTGGCGGAGCGCGAGAACCTCGCGGTCGAGAGCCGGGAGCGTGTCGACCCACTCGCAGAGACGGCGCCGCTCGGATTCGATCTCGGAGGCGCTTCGACTCGCCTCGATCTCCGAGCTGCCGGTGAGGAACGCGACAAAGTCGACCGCCCAGGAAGAGAAGTTCGAACGATCGAGTCGCACAAACGAAGCCACGGTGAGGGCAACATCTGCGTCGACCATCTCTCTCGCGACCTCGATGATCGTACGACGAAGAAAAAGAAAGACGCCCCGATCCGAGAAGTCCGGGCATCGACAAAGCTGCTCGAACGCCCGCCTCTCGGCATCGACGAGAATTCGGTCGACGGGAGAGAGCGAGCCCTTCGAACCTTTCTAGCCCTCCGGCAGTCGCAGTCGCAGTCGCAGTCGCAGTCGCAGTCGCAGTCGCAGTCGCAAGGCGACCTCGAGCTTCCGTCGATGCCGCGCGAAGAGATCGCCGAAGGCGATCGAATCTCCGGAGAGACTCCTCTCGATCAGGGGCGATTCCGACGGCGACGCCAAAGCTCGGTCCTCGGTTCCCGCGGCTGTCCTGCCGATCCGATCAGTGGCAGGCTCCACCAACGGAGGTCCCGAGCGGCCCGGTCGATCACAAAAACGTCGATTTTCTCGCCGTCGAATCGAATCCCACAAGGGCTCGATCAGCGGTCGGCGGCATACCCCGAGGTCGCGTCGAAGATGCGCACGGTCCCGTCGCCACAGGCGGCTGCAAGCTTGTAGCTGTCCGGGCTCCAGCGAAGATCGTGCACGTGCCCGAGGTGTCCACCGAGAGCGAGAGCACACGCTCCGTCCGCGGGGCTCCAGAGCCGAATCACTCCACCGTTCGACCCTGTCGCGATTCGACTCCCGTTCGGGCTCCACGCGACGGACCGGATCGAGCTCGCGTGCCCATCGAGCACTGAGAATCCCAGATTGGCCTCCATGTCGCGGAGGATCAGGAAGCGACCGCTCGTCCACGCGAGTCGTCGACCGCCGTGACTCCAGACGACGGACCACGAACGATGATCCGGCCGCAGAGGAGTCGAGGCGTTCGACGGGAGCGGGTAGGTCCTCAGAATCTGCGAGGCGGGACGGTTCCGGAGCTTGCCCGCGATATGCTCCGAACAAAAGACAGCGAGCTCCTCGCCGGTTCTGGGATCGATGACGCGCACCGTTCCATCGTGACCCGCGGTCGCGAGCTCGTGCCCCTGAGGGTGGAACGAGACCGCGTTGATTCTGTGCTCGTGTCGGGAGCCGATCGGTAAACGCTTCGGCTCCTCGCCACGGACGTCCCAAAGGGACAGGTACGGTCGATCCCCCTGGGCGACCGCGAGTTTCTCGGCGTTCGGACTCCAGGAGAGGCCGAAGACGGCTCCCTTGACACCCTCGACGTGCTGGAGCTGCTTCCCCGAAGCCACGTCGTAGATCTTCAGCTCCGATCGATTCGAGCCCGCAGCCAATCGCTTGCCATCAGGGCTGACATCGAGCGAGAGAATCCTCCGTTCGCCCTCGGCGAAAGAACGTACGAGTTCGTTGTTCGATCCCTTCCAAAGCTTGATCCTCGGACTCGACTCCGGCCCGTAACGGCCGCCACCCGAAATCAAGCCGGAGCCGTCGGGTGTGAAACGCACGCCGAGGACCCTGCGATGTGCGTTGGCGATCGACTGATGGGGTCCCAAGACGTCGAGCGGCCAAACCTTGATCGTCGCATCGTCTCCGGCTGACACGAGCTGCTTCTCGTCCGGCGACCATTCGACGGAGAGCGCCGTCGCTCGGTGACCTCTCAGGACGCGCTCGATGCGTCCGTATTCGGCATCCCAAATCTTGATCGATTCGTCGTGCCCCGGAGTCGCGATGTAGCGACCGCTCGGGCTCCATCGCAGGGAGCAAGGTTGGGACTTCTCGGTCCAGAAAGCATGCAGGAAGCTGCGGTTCACGAGACTCCAGACGTACACTTCGCCGCGACTGTCGACACTCGCGAATCTCTTTCCGCTCGGATCGCAGTGGATGTCGTAGATTCCCGCGGAGTGTCTCTGCTGGAAGGTCATGACCGGACTTCCGTCGGCGACTCGACGCAGCGCCACCTCGACGCCGTTCTCGCTCACGAGAACGTGCTCTCCATCTCCCGCGAATCGAGCGACTCGAAGCCCGAGCTTCTCGTCGGGGCGTACCACCCACTGCTTTTTCCCGCTCGCTGCGTCGTAGAGGATAGCCCGCTTGCGTGTCGCTGCGAGGAGCATCGTCCCGTCGGAGCTCCACTCGATCGAATCGATGTGGCGCGAGACTTGATCATTCCACACGCGCTCGACACCGTTCGGCTGGCTCTCGTTCCGACGGAACATCCGAATCCTGTCATCCTTCGAGGCGACGGCCAAGTACTCGCCATTCGGGCTCCACTCGGCGAGTCGCGCGTTCCGAACCTTGAAGCGAGCGACCCGCTCCCAAGTCTCCGTCGACCAGATGCGCACCTCGCGAAACCCGACAGCTGCTGCGAGCTGCTGATGCACCGGGTCCCAACTGAGCGAGAACACCGAGTCTCGCGGAACGATCAGAGTCTTCGACTCGAGCCCCGATAGCGAGCTCAGGTAGTACCACTCCCAACCGCGATGGTCGACGTCTCCGCGGGGTTGTCGCCAACGCGCTACCTTGTCCTCGATACGCGACAAGGCGCCCGACTCCTCGGACGAATAGGCCGCGAGAAGCATGTCGGCGAAATAGACTTCGCGCTCACGACGGGACGCGAGCTCCGACTTTTCACGAGAGAAAGCGATTTCACGTCGCTCCCCCTCCTTCGCCCGCAACATGGCGAAAACCGAAGCGATCGTCGTGGCGACGAGGAGAACGACGACGAGCGAAAGAGCGGCCGCGAGATCACGGTTGCGCTTCCCCCAACGCACGAGCTTCTCGATCGTGGAGATCGGTCGTGCTCGAATCGGTCGGTCGTCGAGAAAACGCTCGAGGTCCTCGGCGAGCTCCTTGGCCGTGCCGTAACGCTGACCGGGATCCTTGTCGATCGCGCGCCGAACGATCGTCTCGAGGTCGACGGGAACCTCCGGATCGATCTCTCGCAGGGCGCGAGGCTCTTGCCGACGAATCGTCTCGACGAGTCGAGCGTTCTCCGACGGCTGCACGGCGGGCTCGAGCACGAGCATCTCGTAGAGCACGAGCCCGAGTCCGTAGACGTCGGCTCGAGCGTCACACTCGCCCTCGAACCGCTCCGGGGACATGTACCGAAGCGTCCCGATCACGTCGCCAGTCTGCGTGAGATCGTCCTGCTCGGTCGCCTTCGCGAGCCCGAAATCGGTGATCCAGATCGCGCCCGACTCGTCGAGCATCAGATTGGACGGCTTGACGTCGCGATGAAGCACACCGCGTTCGTGGGAGTGCGCGAGCGCGTCGGCGACTTGCATGCCGAGCGAGGCGATCGCTCGGCAGTAGCGGGAGCGGTCAGGGTAGACCTCGATGACGGAAAAGGACTCCGTCGAAGTATCTCGAGACTTGACCTCACGGATGATCTCGCGCAGCGACTTCCCCTCGACGAGCTGCATCGCGTAGAAGAGTCGCCCGCCGTCCTCGCTGACCTCGAAGACCGGAACGATATTCGTGTGGTGAAGTCGAGCCGCCGCGCTCGCCTCCTGACGGAAGCGCTGCGCCTGGCTCGTCTCCGAGACGCCGACCGGGAGGACCTTGAGAGCGACGGTTCGCCCGAGCGACGCGCTCTCGGCCTCGTAGACGACTGCCATTCCTCCGCGGCCGATCTCGCGCCGGATGCGGTACTGCCCGATCGTATCGAGCTCTTGAAGCTCGACTGGGCGAGCCGATTCCGAGTCCGGTCGTGTCGCGTCTTCGAAATCGCGCGGGCCGATGCGCGCGCCCTCGATGAGATCGAGCGCCGGGAAGACGTGGCGAATCCGCTCCGCGATCTCGGGATAACGCGCGCAGTATTCACCGCTCGCCGGATGATCCCCCGCACGCCGCCGCTCGAGAAAATCCTCGACGAGTCGAGAGAGAAGCTCGTCAGCGTCGCTCGCATCGAGTGTAGCTTCGGCGGTCTTCTCGGCAGTCATGACTTCTCCCCCCTACGGCCCTGAAAACATCCCCGGCACTTCGTCGAGCGCGTCGCGCAGCTTCGTCAGCGCGCGGAGATGACGCATGCTCGCCGTCGACTCCTTGAGACCGAGCTCGAGCGCGGCCTCGCGATTGGACAGCTCTTCGATATGGCGAAGCGTGAGGATCTCACGATCCGGAGCATCGAGAGAGCTCAACGCCTCCCGCACGACCGCCTCGGTCTCCTCCCGCATCGCGGTCTGACTGGGCGAGGAACCGTCACTGACGAGCTGCGACATGAGCTCGTAACCGCTCGAGACAGCGGCCGCACCGCTCTGCACGTGAACCTCTGCCGCCACGTCGCGCTTGGCGACACCGAGGTGGCGACGATGGGCTTTCGCTAGTCGATGTCTCGTGACGAGGCGCAGCCAGAGAAAGAACGGAAGGTCCTGCTTCTCGAGGTACTGCGGCAGCTGAGCGGAGAGCTCGACGTACGCCTCCTGTACGATGTCGGAAGCATCGACGCGCCGGCGAAGTCGCGGATCGAGTCGCAGCGAAACCATCCGTTTGAGCCGCGAACGATATCGCGCGAACGCGTCGGCCAGGGCAGCCTCGTCCCCGCCGAGAGCTCTCTCGACAAGGGCGTCTTCGACTCCGTGCTCAGAGAACGATTCCATGCCGTCGCAGGATAACCGGTCGCGAACGAAATCAGAAGGAGATCTCCAGCTGCAGCCAGTAGACCTCCTTGTCGGGAAGATCGGCGTCACCGTCGAAGATCGCCACCTTCGCGAGCGCTTTGATGTGTTCGGTGATGGGCTTCGCGAAGACGAGATCGAATTCGTTGCCGAGCTCCGCGCTCGTATCGTCGGTCCAGAACCAATGAAAGAACGCCGTCACGGCGACGTCCCACGGCAACTTTGTCCCAGCTTTCAGGTAGAAGTCTTGCAAGCCCGCCGCGGGAGTGACGAGGAACATGTCGGTGAAGCCGTTGAACTTGTGCAGCGTCGCGAGCGGCGTGCGAAACGAGCCGACCGAGTTGTCGCTCCCGAGCAGCTCGTACCCGGCTCCCGAAACGCCGAGCCCCTTCTTCTCGAGGAGACTCTCGAAGAAGAAGTACACCGCTTCGTACTCGACGGGATTGTCCTCCCCGTCGACTTGGTAGGCGAACGAAGTCGCGTACGACACCGCGAAATCCTCGCAGCAATCTCTCTTTCCGGCGAAGCGGAATCCGACGGTATCCGACGAGTTCGCGCGGGAATTATCGAAGTCGAGAAAGTAGACGAACCCCGTGAGCTTGCCGAAATCTCCACAGGTATACGAGGCGTTGAGGAGGTGCGAGTCCGAGTCGAAATCACGTCCCGATCTCGGCCCGAAGATGCGGTTGACGTCCGAGATGTAACTGTAAAAGAGCGAGGTGTTCGGCAGGAAATCCGAGGCCACTGTCAAGGCGTCGAAGGTCTGCTCATTCTGCCGCCAGCCGACGTTGCCGACGAATCGATGGTCATCGAGAATCAAGCGCTGCCGTCCGAGCTTCGCGGTCGCGTACTCATGCGCGTAGCGAAGAACTGCGCGATTGAGCTCGGTGTCTTCGGGGTCGGCGACGACCGTCTTGCGCGGATTCGCGTTGAGCCCGGCGGCGTTGTAGCGGTCGTCATCGAGCGTGCGGATGTCCTCGAGCTCGGCCAACGCAGAGAAGCCGCGGAAGACCCCCGTCTCGTAGCCGACTCGCATTCGTTCGGTCAGAGCGCGAGAAGGAGCGAGACCATCCTGATCGGCGAACTCCCCACGCACGCGCAAGTTGAAGATCACGTCGCCACCGGAGAGCGCGGTCCAAAGGTCGTCGAGAAACTTCGGCGTGGCATCCGCGCCCCCCTCGGGCGCGTTCGCAGCCCCTTCGGCGATAGCGCCGTCAGGTTTTGATTCCCCCTCTGCCCACGACTTCGAGGACGGCAGACAGAACGCGAGAAACAGAACGACCGTAGCGATACGACGAGACGCGGAGACGGATGGAGTCGGTATCACAGGGATCTCCTTTCGAAGAGCGGAAATCAGATACGAGCAAGAGCGTCGCCCGTGCGGCGATCTCATCGCGATCCGCGTAGCAAATCGGCCGCCACCGCGCTGGAGGGGCTTTCCCGCAGGTCTGTCGGCCATTTTCCAATGTCCGATGCGACGCTTTTGGACGACGGAAGGGCGATTTCGTCCCTCCGTGTCGTCATTATCCTCACTGACGAGGAATCTTGCGCAGCTCGCAGAAGTCCTCGGACCTCGTCCAGAGCTCTTCCACGAGCTCCGTCGCCCCTGTGACGACGAGAAACAGGACCTGCAAGAAGGCGATACGACAAGTCACCCGGCGAGCTCCTCCATCGGCGTGTCGCTGCCACCGAACTCGCGCACCTTCGCTCCGACGCGTCGCAAGAGCGCGAGGTGCAGATTCGACATCGACTCCGGCTTTCGGAACGCGAGCTGACGTCCCGTCCGAATCGTCTTCCCACCTCGTCCGGCGACGATGAGCGGCAAGTCGCGCGCGGAGTGCTCGTGTCCGTCCGAGAGGCTCGATCCGTAGACGACCATCGACTGATCGAGCAGCGAGCCGCCGTTCGCGTCCGGAATCGAGCGCAGTCGATCGATGAAGTACGCGACCTGCTCGTGATGCCAACGCGTCACCTCGTTGAACATGCCGCGCTTCTCCTCCATCGACTTCCACGAAGTAACGCCGTCGTCATCTTCGGTATTACCGCTGAAGTCGCGGTAGTGAGAGAGAGCGTGCCAGGTGCCTTGAACGTCAGGAATGAAGTTGAAGTAACGATTGCTCTGTCCGTGATCGAGCATGAACGTCGCGACGCGTGTCGCGTCGGACCAAAACGCTAGCGCGACGAGATCGAGCATCAAGCGCACGTAGGCCTTGTGGTCGGACGGAATGCCGGGCTTCGGACGCGCGAGCGTGTCCGTGAGGCCACCGCCGGCCGCGACGGATCTCGACTTCGTCTCGGCGAAAGCGACGCGCTTCTCGATCGATCGAATCGCGTCGAGGTACTCGTCGATCTTCCGCTTGTCGGATTCGCTGACCTCACGCGCGCCGCGCTTCGATTGGTCACGCACGAGGTCGAGGACGCTGCGCTCGACCGCGCCCGTGCCCTTCCCCGAACGTCCGCCGCGAAACATGCGATCGAAGACCGCGCGCGGCTCGACCTCACGACTGGCAGGGCGGCGTGGTCCGACCCACGAGAGCGTATTGCGCGTCAGGTCTTTCGAGAAGTGCCCCTGACCGACGAGCGAGAGCTGAAGCGATGGCAGGAGCGTCGACTCACCGACCTCGCGCGCTGCGATCTGATCGGCCGACAGCCCGCCCGCGTCGATTCGCTTGCGATCGTAACCGCCGCCGGTCAACCATGTGGCCGTACCGGCTGCGTGACCGTTGCCACGTGGCGTCCAAACGTTCTTCGGAATGATCAGGTCGTCGCGGAAGGGCTCGAGCGGGCTCATCCACGGATTGAGCTCGAGCAGCTCGCCCTTCTCCCCCACCTTCTTCGGATGCCACGAGCCGGTCGCGATGCCGTTCGGGAAGTAGACATACGCGAGACGGACCGGCGCTTTCTCGGCGCCACGGGAAGCTTTCTCGGCTCCACGGGAAGCTTTCTCGGCGCCACGGGAAGCTGGTCGCGCCTCGAACGCTTCGAGGGCCGGCAGCGGGATCAGCGCGCTCAATCCGCCCGCCGTGATCCGCCGAAGCATGCCGCGACGAGACACGCCGCCGCGCGATTTGTTCTTCCCGGGAGAGCTCATCCACGATTCTCCTGCGACGTCGAAGGGGATTCCGAGTCGGGCTCGGCACGCAGTCTCTTATACCGGAAGGGATAGCTGTTCGCGACTCCGCGGACGAGAGCGTGGAAGCGATAACCGTCCTTCGCGACCTCCCGAACGATCTTGCGCACGGCTGGCTCGTCGTAGTACTCGAGCTGTCGACCGAGCGCGTACGCGAGCATCTTGCGCGCGAGCTGTCGCGTCAGATCATCGAGTCGCTGCTCGACGACGACGCGCTTGAGCCCGCTCGGTCCGTGAAACTCGGTCCAATTCGGCAGCCGCCCGCGAGCGTCGACTTGCGCACGCCCGCGACGATCCCGCCAACGTCCGAAGCGGTCGTAGTTCGACAGGCTGAAGCCGAGCGGATCGATACGCGAGTGACAGCCGCTGCACGCCGGCTTCTGTCGATGGAGCTCGAGCTTCTCACGCTCGGACAGGGGATCGCGGCGCTCCACCTCTCGTGAGAACTCGCTGACGTTCGGTGGTGGCGGCGGTGACGGCGTCCCGAGCACTTCCGAGAGGATCCATGTTCCACGCAAGACGGGACTCGTTCTCCCCGGGTGCGACGTCACCATGAGCAAGCTCGCCTGACCGAAGATGCCGCCGCGCTGCTCGGTCTCGAGGTCGACGCGACGAAGCTCCTCGCCCTCGACACCATCGATACGATAGTGCTTCGCGAGCTCCTCGTTGAGAAACGTGTAGCGCGCGTTGACGAGCTCCTCGATCGGTCGATTCTCCCGAACGAGGTGTGCGAAGAAGCGAGCCGACTCGGCCTGCATCGAGAGCATCAACGAGTCGGTCATGAACGGATTGTCGATCGGATCCGGTCGAACCCGAGAGCCGACGTGCTCGAAGCCGAGCCACTGCGCAGCGAAGAGGTCACCGAGCGAACGCGAACGTGAATCGCGCAAGAGACGCTCGATCTCGTGGTCGAGCGACTCTCCTTCGCGAAGGTCGCCACGACGCGCCGACTCGAAGAGCTCGCGATCGGGCATCGACGCCCAAACGAAGTACGACAGACGACTCGCGAGGTCGAATCCCTCGACCGGCTGGTCCTCTCCGACCTTGCCGGCGGCCTCGAGGCGAAAGAGAAAGTACGGAGAGACGAGGAGCGCCTCGAGCCCCTTCTTCGTCGCGCTGCGAAAATCGAGACCGGCCGCCGTAGCCACTCGGAACACACGTACGAGCTCATCGTCCTCGGTCTCGCGCATCGGTCGTCGAAAGGCTCTCGGCACAACGCGTGCGAGGATCTCGCGGAACGCCCTCTCGGCCGCTTCGCCGCCTTCAGGAATTCTGTCCCACGCCTCGCCGAAGACGCTTTCGATCGCACGTCGCTCCGCTTCCCCCGCCCCCTCGCGGAAGACGAGATCGACGACGCGCTCCGCGACTCCGAGGTACTTTTCGACGAGAGTCGAGTGTAGAAAGAGACTGTTCGCGCTGTTGTCGAATCCGCTCGTCACCTTGAGCTCGGAAGGCAGAAGGGCGATGACGTCGACGTCGACTCCGAAGAGATCCCGGATCGAGCTCTCGTACTCGTGGTGCGTCAAGCGGCGCGCGTTCTCGTAGCCCGGATCGCGAATACCGCTGTAGTCGAACTTGCGCATGTCCTCCTCGATGAATCGGAGGATCGCCGCGCGTTCGTCCGCCTCGAGCGGATCTTCGTCCTCGGGCGGCATCTGTCGGCTGCGCACTCGCTCGTAGACGTTTTCCCAGACCTCGAGGTTCCTGACGAGCGGTCGTTCTGTCAGCGCGCGCTCGATGTTCAGCTCGGCCCGCTGACGTTTCTCGCCGTGACACCCCGTGCAACTCGCACGAAGAGCGTTCGCCGCGGCTCGCTGGCGATCGGGCGTCGCGACTTGCGGCTCTGCGAAGAGCGGCGTCATGGCACCGAACGAGACGAGAACGAACGCCGATCGACGGAAGACCTCCAGGATCACGCTCATCACTCCTCCCCCGCGCCGCGCGCGGCGAGAACCGCCTTCGAGTCTTCGAGTCGATGCACCGTCAAGAACACCTTCTGTGCGAGACGCTTGTTCCCTCTTGCGAGCGCGAGCCGGAAGTCGATGCGCGTCTGCATCGCGGCGCGCATGTCCGGGATCTCCAGAAAGACCGAGCGACCGTCGCGCGCGACTCGCACCGAACGGACAGGGATCGTCTCACGTCCGGTCTTTCCGTCCGAGACGCGGAAATCATCGCTACCGTAGCGCTCGAGCCACTTGTAGTTCCAACGCGAGACACGGTAGCTCCCCGTCTTGGACGCGCGCGATTCGTCGACGGCCTCGCTGAAGCGCAGCCAGATGCCCCGATCCGTCGCGCGAGCGTCGAGCACGGACTCGAGTGGGGCCTTCGTCCTGCGAACGCGATAGAGGCCTCCCGTGCCGGTCCGCTGACTCCCCCACGCGAAGAAGCCGCAGGCGTAGAGATCTCCCGTCTTCGGATGAAGGCGCGCACGATGAATCCCGGTCGGGAGCATCGGCATCGGAAGACGCACGACACCTCCCTGCTTCACTCCGTCGACATCACGCTCGAAGACGAGCAGCAGCGACCCCGTGCCGTAAGAGAGCGAGAGCAGCCGACCGTCGAGCTCGCCCCATGCGGGGCTCTCGACCCAGATCGCCTCGGACGGCGAGCGGTCGACGTCGTGCTCGATCCAGTGGAGCGGTGGATCGTGAGTCTCCGGACGTTCCCCGTCGTGGTAGCTCCACTGGTAACCGTAAAAGCCGCCGGGTCGTACCCAGTTGAGTCGATTCTCGGGTATCCAGTGCCCTTCTTGATCGCTCACGATGAAGCTGCCGTCCGGGTTGAGACAGACCCCGTTCGGAGCGCGAAATCCGTTCGCGACAATGTCCGTGCGCGATCCGTCCGCAGCGACTCGCAGCAGCGTGCCGTGATGCGGCACGACCGCGTCGAGCGCGTGACGCGCGGCCTTGGCGTAGAAGAAGTTGCCGTCCGCGTCGGTCTGGAGACCCATCGCGAACTCGTGGAAGTGCTCCGTCGCGATCACGTCGTTGTTGAAGTTCTCGTAGAAGTCGGCTTGGCCGTCTGCGTCGCGGTCGCGCAGGCCGGGGCTCTGATCGCGACCGAGGACGTAGATCGAGTCGCGCACGATGCGAAGGCCGAGCGGCTGGTGGAGTCCCGTCGCGAAGCGGGACCATGACAGCGCGCCGACGCCTTCGATTCCCTCGACGATCCATACGTCACCCATCCAGGTCGAGACGGCGAGACGGCGTCCGTCGGAGAAGAAATCGAGCGCGCTCGGGCGCATCCACGCACGGTAGGGATTGTCGAACGGAACCTCGAGCGACTCGACGACGAAAGGACTGTCGTCACCACCTCTTTCGAGGCGCTTCGTCTCGGTCGCGAGCGTCTCGGGCCAACGTCGCGGTCCACCGCGGCACTTTCTCGCCAGGTTCGGTGGCTCGGAGAGACTCTCGAGCAGCTCCTCGACCGCGTCTTCGAGCTCGTCCCAGGCTTCGTCCGAAAGCTCGTCGCGCGGCGGAACGGGAATCTGGACGATCGAGAAGCGCGACTTCGAGTCGGTGGCACGAAGCTTCAGTCGCAAACGACCTCCCTCGGAGGTCTCGAATCCGCCATCGGGCAAGTCACCGACGACGGCGACGATCGCGCTCGGCCAGGGAGCCTTTTCCGAGTCCTCGTTCTCTCGGCCGGCGACGCGTGCGTCGTGCCCTCGACCCGTCGAGTCAGGAACCACACCGGCGCGGTGTTCACGCGGGAGCCAACGAGCGACGAGCCCTTCTTGCACCTCTTCGAGATCTTCTAGCTCATCGGGAATGATGCGACGTTGGTAAAAGCGCACTTCGGAAATCTCGCCGCGAAACTGCGAGCCGTCTTCCTCGGGGAAGTCCTCGCTCGTGAATCCGATGCGGACGACGTGACCTCGTGTCGGCCCCTCGGGACGAAGCCTCTGCCAGGCGCGGCCATCGATGTCGTCTCGTCGAGCGCGGCGCCCAGGATGCGGCGCGTTCCCGATGACGATCGCCCGACTCGAGACATCGGTGTCGCGATCGAGCAAGTGACGAGCCAAGAAGACCCACACGCGTTTCTCGTACGGCCCCAGCTCCGAGCTCGCGCTATCGAAGTCCGCATGACCACCGCCTTCGACCTCGACGAAGGTCGACTCGACACCGGCTTCGCGAAGCGCCTCGTGAAGCGCCTCGGATTGAGACGGTGGAATCACGCGATCTTCGGTTCCGTGGAGGATCAGCGTCGGAGCCGCGCTCTTCGACACCCAACGGGTCGGCGACGCCGCGCGCGCCGCTTGCGGACGCTCCGCGACGGTTCCGCCCAGGAGCGACGCGAGCGGAGAATCGGCCACGGCGTGGTCGACGTCGGACTCGCTGTCGGCGAGCGCCGTGAGATCGGCAGGGCCCGCGACGTCGATCACGCAAGTGACGCGCGTCGAGCGATCCGCGTGCTCACCGACGCTTCCGTCGAGCTCGGCGTTCCCGCCGGTCACCCCGAGCAACGTCGCGAGGTGTCCCCCCGTCGACGCGCCCCAGACCGCGATGCGCTCCGCGTCGATCCCGTAGCTCTTCGCGTTGGCGCGGATCCACCGAATCGCCGCCTTGAGATCGTGGAGCGGCGCCGGCCAGATCGCGTCACGCGACGAGCGGAAGTCGACCGTGACGCCTGCGAAGAGCCCCGACTCGATGAAGGGACGAAGTCGCGAACGCCCCTCGCGTCGATGGCCGCTGAACCAGGCGCCGCCGTGAACGTAGACGAGGACAGGAAGATGCTGCGACGCTCCCGCGTCCCTGGGGAGGAGGAGGTCGAGCTTCTGTCTCGGGTGGCCGTCGGGGACGTACGGGAGATCGAGATGTTCGCGGATGGGGAGCGAGGAGGCGCCGGGTGGGAGACGGAGGAAGGTGTCGGAGTCTGGCTCGGGCTCGGGCTCGGGCTCGGGCTCGGGCTCGGGCACGGGCTCACGCTCGGGGGGGGAGTCGGCGACGGACTCGGCGTCG
>CAYZGY010000079.1:13190-15876 GCA_964478085.1 uncultured Planctomycetia bacterium | reverse complement strand
CCGCCACACCAACCCCTGCCCCGCGCAGCTGCCCGGGGGCGTCCCCCACACCCCCGGCGCCCGCGCGCGCCGCGCGGTCGCCGACGCACGCGGAGGTCACTGGGACGTCGAGTTTCCGAGCTTCACGCTCTGGAACGCCGAGATCAACGCACGACTCCTCGTCGTGCTCCAGTCGGTCTACCTCGGAAAGACCGAGCCGGCCCAAGACGAGTTTCACCACGAGAAGCTGCGCTACGAGCCCCTGCAAAAGTCGAAACAGGACGCGGTGCTCGACGAGAAGGTCGCTGCGGCGGATCGCCCGCCCAAGTCGTTCGAGGACGAAGGCGAATGGCTCGAGTGCCTGGGCCGCAGCTTCAACGCGAAGAAGTTCGAGCTCACGCTCGCCATCGCCGAGCACGACTCAGTCGAGGACGGCTGGCACGACGATTACTCCGCGAGCTTCGTGACCTTCGCGACACTGGCAACCGCGCCTGCGGGGAAGGCCGTCCGCCGAGCAAGCCGCGCCATCGAGAAGCACGGCGGATCTGCCGTCTCTCATTTTCTTCACGCTCTCGCACTCATTCGTGACGACGATCTCGCGCTCGCCGGCCACGCCTTCGCACGTGCTGCTCGCTGCGACGATCTCGCGTTTCACGAGGTGATCACGGACCTCGCGAAGGAGCTCGAGATCGACCTGCGCACGGACTGATCGAGCGGTCGTCCGAAGCTTGAGATCGCTCGATTCGTTTAGTAGTCTGTTCGGTGAAGACCATGTGTGAACGCGAGGCGCCTCGCCTCCCCTAAGTTTATACAATAAAAGAATTTCGAACGATGTCGTCGACACCCAGCCCCCACCCTGTCGTCGAATGGACTCTTCGTGGCCCGCAGGGCCGTGAGTACCCTTTGCCGCTGAGGGAGGGAGAATCCCTATCGATCGGTCGCGATCTCACCTGTGAGGTCGCCGTCGTCGACGCGGGCGTCTCTCGCCATCACGCCGACCTGAGCCTCGAGCACGACGAGCTTTGGATCGAAGACCTCCACAGCCAGAACGGCTGCTTCGTCAACTCGACGCGCGTGACACGCCATCGACTTCACGAGGGTGACATCGTCACGCTCGGGCGAGTTCACCTGACCGTTCATCGCGAGGAGAGAGCGATCGGCTCGACGCTCCCCGGTGTCGAAGGCCTGCCGCAAGAGACGCTCGCGCGACTCCTGGTGATCTCACGAGGCTTGCGCGGACCGGAAACGACGAAAGCGGAGTTCGCACGCGCGCTCGATGAGCTTGCCGAAGGCCTGTCGCTCGAATCGTGCCTCGCGCTCGAATGGAACGAGAGCGCGCGGCGCAGCGAGTTCATCGCGGGACGCGAGTACGGCTCGAGCGTCGAGTTCGTCATCGAGACGCTCGTCGGAAAGGTCGGGCTGTCGGTCTTCGAACGCGGAATCGTCGGCGTCGCGATGGATCCCCGCACGTCTCGTCGAATCCAGGGCTCGCTTCTCGTCGTTCCGGTCACCCACGGCGAACGCCCGGAGGGCTTCTTGATCGCATCGCGCCCGCGAGAGATCGAGCCTGTCGAACGATCCGAGCTCTCCGCGTTCGCCTGGCTCGCGTCAGCGTCGTGGCGATATCCGCCCGAGGCTCCGAATCCGACGAAAACCGTGGTGCTCGAATCCGCTCGTGCGGAGGCCCTCGGTCTCGACCTCGGACGGGCCGGCCGCCCCGCGCTCTCGAGGGTTGTCGGCGCGCCGTCACGCGTCCTTTCGCTTCTCGAGACTCAGATCACGCGACTGCGCCAACGCCTGACGGAAACTCACGACCTCGACTCGACGGACTCGGGCGATCTCGTCGAGTCGTCCCTCGCCGCTCGCGCCATCGGGATTCTCTCGGACGAGGCTCCCCATCGGTCGTCGAAGCCGATCAACCTCTCGACCGCCGTCTCCGAGTCCCTCCGCACGAGTGCGCTGGCTGTGGAGCCCCTCGGTTTTTCCGGCGACTCTTCGATCGAGATCGACGCGCCGAAGATCGCGCTACGCACGACGGTCGAGCTACTCGCCTCTGCCGGACGACGCCTCTTCAAGGATCCGGAGAGCGTCACCGTGCGCACGATTCGCGGAGCGAATACCTCGACCGAGGAGCCGACAGCCGAGCTCTGGTTCGAGTGTCGCGATGCCGAGATCGAGGGCGGCGAGGCGTGGAACGAGCAGGATTTCGCTCTCGTCCTCGCTCGCTGCCTGGCCAGCGAGATCCTCGACGGCGAGCTACTCGTCGAGCCGCGCAACGCTCGGGTCGGATTGCGTCTGCCGGCGCGCTCGCTCGCGACGAGCTGAGCGACGGCGAGGTCCGCTTCACTTTTTGTCCGGAAGGAGACGCCAGCAGAGCGTCGTCGCGTGACGACCCCTCATCGTCGCGATGGCCTGTGCGAGAGCGCGCACGTCCAGGTAGCGCTTCTGGGCCTTGCGAGTCGGTACCCCAGGCGCATCGCGGTAAACGGGCGTTGACGCACATCGATCAGCCCATGAATCGGCTCGAGCGTCGTGCCGAGACTGAAACGCGCGATACGCTCCGGGGCGAAGCGGAGGTCCGTCTCCGCGATGAAACGCTCGAGTAGCGTGTGCCGATCGAGCTCGTGGTTCGGCGTGACCGTCTGGCGGAGCGTCGCCGAGTCGTCGATGAGCCAGAGAATCGGTGTCGTGCGTTCGGCGAGCGCGA
>CAYZGY010000079.1:0-13180 GCA_964478085.1 uncultured Planctomycetia bacterium | reverse complement strand
CCTGTCGCTCGCTGCCTCGAGTTCGGGGGGAGGCGCCGGCTCTAAGACCGCATCGTGGTCGAGAAATCGTCCCCCGCCGAGAGCCGACGCTGGAAGGGAGTGTCGCCGGCGAGCTCACAAGGGATGTCCGGTAGGTCGAGACGACGTGGGCGTCGCTCCGATTCTATCGCGACGGCGGACCGCACGCACCTCGCCCGTCGAACTGTCCTATTCGGCGAACGCCTCGTACCCGAGGTTCCCGAGGATCTCGTAGACGCTGTCGGCGATGAGCTTGACCTTGAGATCGCGCACCTGGTCGAGGATCGGACCGAAGAAGACGTTCGCGTCGTTCGAGTCCGAGTAGACCGCGTTGCCGCTCTCTTCGAAGTCGACGGGGTAGCGCTTCTCGGGGTCGTGACCTTCGAGGATCTTCGCGCCGCGCTCGAGGATGGCCGGGCCGATCGCCTGCGGGATGTAGCTCCACGCGTTCATTCCGACGACGCCGAGGTGGCCGAGCCGACGTTGCTGCTCGACCTCGAGCTTTCGGATCGAGCTGAAGCCGTGGACGATGAGCCGGTTTCCGACGCCGCGTTTCTCGAGCTCTTCGAGGATGCCCCACTGCACACCGACTTGCTGTGCGTGAATCGACTCGGTGCCGATGTTCGGCACGACGAGCTCGAAGCCCGTGTGCTCGAGGTACTGCTCGATCTGACCGGGGTCGGTGAATGCCGACTCCTCCGTATCGAGACCTTCTCCGGCCGCGGCGACCTCCTCGAGGCAACCCTCGAGGACCTTCTTGCGGCCGTTCGCTTCGAGGAACTGACGGTACTCGAGCGAATTCTCCAAGTTCTTTTCAAAGGGCGAGTGTGTGTCGTCGAACATCACGCTCGAGAAGAGATCGATGAACTCGACCTCGCGCAGAAGCTCGTTCTGCGAAACGTCTCCTCCGGGAAGCGTATGGTGACCGTGATCGTAATGGTGCGTCGCGAAGACGCGGCCGAAGTCGGGGTCGCCTTCTTCGGTGAGGATCTCCATGAACGAGACGGCCATGCGCGCGTTGCGGAAGCAACGTCGCCGGTACTCTGTCGCGTCGCCACCCTTCGAAGGAAGGACATGGTCGCCCGTGAGGAATCGCGGCAGCTGTTGAAAGATGTAGTGACCGACCGTGCTGAAGATGCCGATCGGCAGAACGTCGATGCCGTGCTCGATCGCGAAGCGTGCCGCACCTCGCACGATGCCCTGAATCTGATCGTGATCACTGTAACCGATGCGCGCCATGACGATCTTCTTGTCGGCGCATCGCTTGTAAAGGTCTTGGGTACCGTCGTAATCGCGAATCAGGGGCATGCTTCGAGCACTGCGTGACGCAGCGTGCTGTTTCCGATGAAGACGTCGGAATGGATGGGCTTTGCTGACAAACGCCGCATTTTATAATAAAAGGACCGTCACCTGTCACGCGCCTTGTCGAACGACCCTGGAAAACCCTCGAAATGAGCTCTCTCCCGACCCGTCCGCTCGCGAACACCGGTGAAAAAGTCTCCCTTCTCTGCCTCGGCGGCGGCCACATCGGCTCCGACCAGCAAGACCCCGACGCGATGGTCGACGTGATGCGATACGCCATCGATCAGGGCGTGACGTTTCTCGATAACGCCTGGGAGTACCACGACGGCCGCTCGGAAGATCGCATGGGCAAGGCGATCGCAGGACGTCGCGACGACGTCTTCTTGATGACCAAAGTTTGTGCGCGCGACCGTAAGACCGCGCTCGAGCAGCTCGACGAGAGTCTCACGCGCCTCGGAACCGACCGCATCGATCTCTGGCAGTTCCACGAGGTCAACTACGCGAACGATCACGAGTGGATCTTCGCCGAGGGCGGAGCCGCCGAAGCCGGGCTCGAAGCCGTCAAGGCCGGCAAGGTCCGCTTCCTCGGTTTCACGGGACACAAGGATCCCGAGTATCTCCTCTCGATGCTCGAGCACGACTACCCGTGGACGACGTGCCAGCTGCCGATCAATGTCCTCGACGCGAACTACCGCAGCTTCAATCGCCGGGTCCTCCCGGAGCTCGAGCGACGCGGCATCGCGGCGCTCGGAATGAAAAGCCTCGGCGGCGAGGGACAGTTCATCACGGAGGCGGGCCTCTCCGCGGAGGACTGCATCCGCTTCGCGCTCTCGCAGAAGATCACCTCGCTCGTCTCGGGCATGGACTCCCGCGAGGTCGTCGACCAAAACGTCGCGATCGCCCGCTCGTTCCAGGCGATGACGGCAGAGGAAGAGACGGCTCTCCTCGAACGCACGCGAGATATCGCTGGCGACGGCCGCTTCGAGTGGTCGAAGACGACCCTTCTCTTCGACTCGAAGTACCACCGGGACCAGCACGGGTTTCCCGAACGCGTCGTCCGGTAAATCGTCCGGTAGATTCTCGCGCTCCAGCTACGAAATGCCTTCGACCTGCGAGCAGAGGGTCGAATAGGATATTGCGTCTTACGTAGCTCACTGAGCAATTCCCGCCGAAAGTCCATTGTTCGAATCGCGAGAGGGAGGGCCTATGTCACCGAAAGTTCGTGTGCAGTTGTCGGTGATGATGTTCATTCAGTATTTCTTCTGGGGCGTGTGGTACGTCAGCGCGGGTCCGTTCCTCGGCAACAAGGCCGGATTCTCGGGAACGGACATCGGAACGACCTACTCGATGGCGCCCCTTGCCGCGATCGTCTCCCCGTTCATCGCGGTAATTATCGCCGACCGATTCTTCGCTACACAAAAGGTACTTGCCGTTCTTCATATCCTCGGCGGCTTGCTGATCTGGGTGGCGTCGACGTTCACGACGGGTGAGAACCCGTCGGCGTTCATGTTCAACCTGTGCCTCTTCTTCCACTTCCTCTGCTACATGCCCACGCTGGGCCTGACGAACTCGCTCTCCTTCGGGCAGATGAAGAATCCCGACAAGGAGTTCCCGGGGATTCGAGTGCTCGGAACGATCGGCTGGATCGCCGGCGGAATCGCGATCACGCGGCTGGGAATCGACGACCCGGAAGCCGCGGCCGACATCGGCGCACGCATGTTCCAGATCGCCGCCGCCTCGGGCATCATCCTGGGCATCTTCTGCCTCTCGCTGCCGAACACGCCTCCGCCTTCGAAGGGCAAGAAGGTGTCCGCCCGCGACGTTTTGGGACTCGACGCGCTCCAGCTGCTCAAGAACCCGAACTTCTCGATCTTCCTCGTCAGCTCATTCCTGATCTGCATCCCGCTCTCGTTCTACTACGCCTTCGCGGCGGCGAGCGTCGGAGACGTCGGGGTCGAAAAAGTCACCGAGCGAATGGGCGTCCTCGGACAAGGCTCCGAGGTGCTCTTCATGATCGTCATGCCGCTCTTCTTCGTGAAGCTCGGCGTCAAGTACATGCTCGTCGTCGGAATGCTGGCGTGGGCAGGACGCTACGCGCTCTTCGCGCTCGGCGCACCGGACGGGATCGCGTGGATGATGCTGACCGGCATCGCGCTCCACGGAATCTGCTACGACTTCTTCTTCGTCACGGGCCAGATCTACGTCGACAAGGTCGCCCCGAAGGAGATTCGCGCGTCGGCGCAGGGCTTCCTCGTTCTCGTCACGCTCGGTGTCGGAATGTTCATCGGTGCGCAAGTCGCCGGAAACATCGTTCAGAAGAACTCCGTGGCGACTGTCGGCCCTGAGGCATCGCTGAGCTTCGAGGTCAAAGACGCAGGCGGCCTGACCAAAGGCACGTTCGTCAGCTGGAAGACCGCTGACGGCGGAACCGCGTTCGGAAGCGTCGCCACGGATGCGATCAAGAAGTCGGACTACAAAGCCGAGGACGTCGTCGGCAAGGACAACGTCTCTCTCCCCGGCGCGCTCGCGACACTCGGAGGGGAGGACGTGCTCGTCAAGGTCGAGACGCTCTCCCAGGACGCGACCACCAAGGCATGGGCGAGTCCCAACGCCCAGAAGGAGGGAGAGAGCGACGAGGCCTACGAGGCGCGCGCGAAGGACTACTCCCTCCTGCTCGGCTCGCAAGTCACGACGCGCCACGTCAACGACTGGAAGTCGATCTGGCTTTGGCCGGCAGGCATGGCCGGAGCCGTCCTGCTGATCTTCGCCATGCTCTTCCGGAATCCGAAGGAGGAGAACGGGGGAGCGGAATCCGCACTCGTCGACTGAACGAGCCCTGCCTCTTGCCTTCAATGAAGAAGAGCGCGAACCACTCACCGTGATTCGCGCTCTTTTTCTTCAGGCTCTCTCGAACCGTCAGAGATCTGACCGGGTCCTTACGGACAACCGACCGAATCCGGGCAGTCTGCCATGACGCTGCAACTCTCGAGTCCCGTCAGCGGGTGAGGCGGCCCACCGCGGAAGAGGAACGCGAGGCAAGAGACGCCGTCCGAAAGGTCCTTGGCTCCGTCACCCGTCCAGTCGACGAGTAGGATCTCGGCTTCCGCCGTGTCGCAGGGCAGATCGACCGGGTTACCCAGAAAGAGGTGACCGAAGATGCAGAGCGCATCCGACAGGTCGATATTGCTGTCCTGGTTACAGTCGCCAGGAACTTGAAGGCCACCCCGAGGCGCGGTGTTGAAGAAGCCTTCCTGGACATCGTCACAACCGAAGTCGGTACAAACCTCGAGCACGTTCCACTCGAAGTCGAGACCCTCGGGTACGGTGATCTGAAGCGTACGGAGACGACCGACACCGGGAAGGAGGGTCCACTCCGTCGTTTCTTCCAGGGCGATGCCGCCGAGCGACACGCGAAGCCCGGGCTGCGCCAGGTTCTCACCGTCGCAGAACATGATGCGTCCTGCGACACCGCGATTCTGAATCGGGTCGCTGAGGATCGGTGCGGCGTCGGCGACGGTATAGTTGAAGCCGTTGGCCTCCGAAGCTTGGCCCTGAACCGTCGTCACGACGAGCGGCTGCCAACCGGTGGAGCCGCAAGTCGGCGCGGTGACGGTCAGACGCGTCGCGCTGTTGACCGTCACGACGGCGTCGTTGTTGCAGACCTCGACGGTCAAGTCCGCCTGATCGAAGTTGTCGCCGTTGACGGTGAACTGCCGGCCCGAAGCGCCGATGTTGTTCGTGATCGACGAGATCGACGGCGAGAGATCCGGGAACGTGATCCTTCCGTCGTTCAGCGTCGGATCCGGCGAGACGGAGTCACCGTTCGAATCCGTGAACACGTTCGTCTCGCCCGGCGTGTTGCCGTTGCGGAGATCGATGTCGGTCGACCCGAAGCTGGTCGCGACGACGTCGATCGTCAGGACGAGCAGCTCGACGTTCTGTCCTGCGTTGACGTGGCGTTCGATGTTCGCCTGGTTGAGACCCAGCACGACACCCCAGCTGAACTCTCCGGACGAGTTGTTGATCTGGCCATCGGAGAAGTCGACGGCGCCGACATCGTCACCGACGCGAATGTCGGTGATGCGGATCTCACTCCGATCGAACGATCCCGCGACGGAGAACGCGTAGATGTCCTGATCGAGGTCACCGAGCACGGCGATCTCGACGCCCGTCGAGTTGAGAAGGATCTCCACATCGTTGATCTCGATGCGATTGACTGCAAAAGCGTTAGTCGCAATAGCAAGCGCGCCCGCCAGCACGCAGGTTCGCGACATCCAAGAGATGCCCGCCATGGGGGAAACCTCGCGTTAAGAGTACGTTGGCAATTTGTTGGCAGAAGGAGAATTCCGACCTCAAGAACCGTCGATCTTAGCACTCGTTCGCGAGCTGCGCAAACTGTGCACGAAACCGAATCGAAACCGTAAAGCTCGTTTCTCCAGTTATTTACACGAAAGAACGAAGAAGCCTCACACCTTCCGGCGCAGCTTTTTGGCAAATAGCTCAGCAATCAGCCAGCCCGTCTGCCGTCGGATCCAACCCGCGATTCGGGTAGGGTTCGGGGGGAGGGCCTCCACCTTGGAACAAGAAATTCAAGACAGCGATGCCGTCGGACAAGTCGAGGTCGCCCGAGTCGTTCGAATCGAGCGCGTCCTCGCACGGCGCCGGTGCGGTCACGCCGAGGAAGAGGTGGTTGAGAATCGCGACACCGTCGGAGAGATCCACGTTGCCGTCGTTGTTCGCATCACCCCGCAGGAACTCGGTGCCCGCCTGATCGTAATGGAAGCCGTTCGGCTCGGTCGCGCAGCCGTTTTCGTTGCAGACCTCGACGGCCTGCCAACCAGTCATGCCGCAAGTCGGCGCGGTCACCACGATCGTCTGTCCGTCGACGAGGAGCGCGAACACCGGCGTCTCACCGCAGATCGTCACGGTCAATCCCGGCTCCCCAAAGTTGAGTCCGACGACGAAGAAGCTGTCGCCCGCGACCCCCGTGTTGAAGTCGACCGACTGGATCACCGGAATCTTCTCGTCGGCTTCCTCGTAGAAGAAACCCTCGTTGTCCGAGTCACAGCCGAAATCGTTGCAGACCTCCACCTCGGCCCAGCCCGTCTCGGGACAGGGCGGCGCCGTCACCTGAAGCGTCTGGTTGTCGGCGAGCAGCTCGAATTGCGCGGCTGCATCGCAAACGCGAACGCTGAGACCCGGCTCGGTGAAGTTCTGACCGACGATGAGGAACACGTCCCCGGCCTCGCCCATGTTCTGCGCGATGCTCTGAATCTCGATCGCGCGGCTCTCGAGCGTCACCCGACCGTCGTCGAGCGTCGGAATCGGACTCACAGAACGGCCCGAGGTGTCGGTCATGACGTTGCGACGACCCGGATTGCCGCTGACGTTGTTGAGGTTCAGAATCGTGGTCGATTCGCTCGCCGTCACCACGTCGACCGTGATCTTGAGCAGCTCGCGGCCATTTCCGGCCGGAATGCGACGGTCGAGGTGGTCCTCCTGGAGCGCGAGAACGACTCCCTGGACCATGTTGCCGTTCGAGTTGTCGACCCTGCCGTTGACGTAATCGGGATCCTGCCCGACGACGGCCGCACCGAGCTCGACGTTCGTGATCCGTAGCTTGCTGCGGTCGAAGTCGAGCGAGACCGAAAAGCCGAGGATGTCCTCGTCGAGGTCTCCCAGAATCGAGATCACGTTGCCTGTCGATTCGGTGGGCAGGGTGACATCCGCAATACGGAATCGATCGACGGCGTGGACAGCCACGCTCGAAACGAGACCTACGAGCAGGGCGAAAGCGCCTACTGCGCGAGGAAAGTGATTCATCGCTGACTCTTCAAGCAAAGACCCATTCGAGAGCAGCGCTGCGGTGATGCTCTCCGCTGCTGGCGCGCCGCACGAAGTATAAGAACCCGATGTTAACACTAAAAAACGGCGCCGGGAGAAGTTTTTTGGCGCCGAGGGCCTCGACCCCGCCCGTACAATGCCTGACCTTCACGGTTCTTCCAGAGACCCACGGACGCCTTGGACACCTTTCGTTTCGTTCTTCCCTTCGCGAAGCCGTACTGGCGCACCTACGCCATCGGCCTTGTCCTCGTCCCGGTCTCGATCGCCTCTCTGCTCCTGATCCCCTGGCTGACGGGAGAGAGTGTCGACCGCCTGCGCGAGATGAGCGTCGAGGGCGCCGGAACGGCCACTGGCGGCGCAGGTAGTGGTGGCACCGATTCGGCGCGCCCGAGCGTTCTCGCGGTCGTCGGGACGCTCCTGGGCGGGATTCTGGTCCTCGCACTCGTCCGCGGCGCGACCCTCTTCTCGGTCCGCTGGTTCACCATCAGCGCCTCGCGGCGCGTCGAGTACGACCTCCGCAACCACCTCTTCACGCACCTGGAGGGGCTCGACCAGGGCTACTACCAAACGGCGCGCACGGGCGACCTCATGGCGCGCATCTCGCAGGACGTCGAACGCGTTCGTGTTCTCGCTGGGCCGATCATCATGTACTCGGCGAACACGCTCTGCATGCTCGTCCTCGCGATCCCGTTGATGATCTCGGTCAGCCTCCCGCTGACGCTCCTGATCATGGTGCCCCTCTCGCTCCTGACCTTCGCGGTTCGCAAGATCGGCCCACGGGTTCACGCCGAGGTCTTCAAGGCTCAGGAGACATTGTCCGATCTCAGCTCGCTCGCGCAGGAGAACTTCTCCGGAATCCGCGTGATCAAATCCTTCGCCCAGGAGGAGAACGAGACGACGCGCTTTCGCGGCGTCGCCGAGAGGTACATGGATCAGAACCTGCGCGCGGCAAGAATCTCGGCGTGGATGCACCCGCTCGTCGGCGCGGTCAACGACCTCTCGTTGATCTCCCTCCTCCTCCTCGGCGGCTACCTGATGCTCGAGGGCAAGCTCGAGCTCGGCGACTTCATCAAGTTCGCGGGATACCAGTACCAATTGATCTGGCCGATGATCTCGATCGGCTGGGTCGCCAATCAGTTTCACCGCGCGAGCGCGAGCGTCATTCGCCTGCGCGAGCTGCTCTCGGTCGAGACCGCGGTCACCGAGCGTGACGAGACGACGCCACCGCCCGCTGGAGAGGTTCGTGGCGAGGTATCGATTCGCAAGCTCACCTTCTCCTTCGGCGAGACCGAGGTGCTCACCGACGTCTCGATCGACGTGCCGCAAGGTCACACCGTCGCGATCGTCGGGCGTACGGGTTCGGGCAAGTCGACGCTCATCCAGACCGTTCCCCGCATCCTTCCCGTGCCCGACGGTCACGTGTTTATCGACGGCGTCGACGTAAACGATCTTCCGATCGGCCCTCTGCGCGAAGCGATCGGCGTCGTCCCGCAAGAGAGCTTCCTCTTCTCGCAAACCGTGCGGGAGAACATCGCGTTCGGGGTCGACGATCCGAGCGAGGAGGAGATCTTCGGCGCCGCGGCCGTCGCGCGCTTCGACAAGGACATCGATCAGTTCCCGCGCGGCTACGACGAGATGGTGGGCGAGCGCGGCGTGACGCTCTCGGGCGGCCAGAAGCAGCGAGCCGCGCTCGCCCGCGCGCTCCTCGTGAAGCCGAAGATCCTGATCCTCGACGACGCGTTCTCCGCCGTCGATACGCAGACCGAAAAGGAGATCCTCGGCAACCTCAAGCAGGCGACGCAGAACCTGACGACGATCGTCGTCGCGCATCGCATCTCGAGCATCCTTCACGCCGATCGCATCTACGTGCTCGACGAAGGTCGAGTGGTCGAAGAAGGAACGCACGAGGAGCTGGTCGAGCTCGGCGGTCTCTACGCCGAGACGTACCGCCTGCAGCTGCTCTCGGACGAGCTCGACGAAATGTAGGAAAGTGATTCGGTAGACCGAAAGCGAACGAAGACGTGTCCACGAAAAAGGACAAGGAGAAAACGAGCACCGACTTCCACGAGGACGTCGTCGTCGGCAAGGCCTTCGACCGCGACCTCATGGGGCGCCTGCTTCGGTACGCGCTGCCGTACCGCAAGCCGATGGTGCTCGCGTTCTTCCTGATCCTCGTCGTCACGTGCTGCGGACTCGTCGGGCCGTTCATCATTCAACGGGCGATCGACGGCCCCCTGCGCGAAGCCGTCATAACGCCCGGTGAGCCGAGCATGAGCGACGAGGGCTGGAACGAGCTGCTCGTCTACGGACTGGTCTTCGTCGGCGTTTCGGTGCTCCTGCTCGTCCTGCGTTTCGTGCAGGGACTCGTGATGGCGTGGATCGGTCAACGCGTCATGTTCGACCTGCGGCAGAAGCTCTACCGCCACCTCGTGCGCATGCCGTTCGCCTACTACGACCGCAATCCGGTCGGTCGGCTCGTCACGCGCATCACGAGTGACATCGAGGCGCTCAACGAGCTCTTCGCGGGTGGAATCGTCGGCTTCCTCGCCGACGTGTTCCTGCTCATCGGCATCGCGATCGCGCTCGTCTGGGTGAATCCGATCCTGGCGCTCGTGACTCTGAGCGTCGTACCGCTTCTTCTCATCACGACGTTCATCTTTCGAGCGAAGGCGCGACGGTTCTATCGCGAGCAGCGCGGGCACCTCTCGCACCTCAACGCCTTCACGCAGGAGGCGATTCAGGGCATGAGCCTCGTGCAGGCGTTTCACCGTGAAGGGGCGACGCTCGGAAAGTACGAGACGATCAACGGCAAGTACATGTCCGCGTTCATGCGCTCGGTCATGGCTTACTCGGTCTACTTCCCCGTCGTCGAGATCTTGAGCACGGTCGCCGTCACCGCAGTGATCTGGCAAGGCGGTCACCAGCTTTCCCTGATCCCCGCGTCGCTGACCTTCGGCGAGTTTTATCTCTTCTGGTTCTTCGTCGGGAAGTTCTTTCAGCCCATCCGCGACATGGCCGATCGCTACAACGTCCTGCAGTCGGCGATGGCGGCCGCTGAACGAGTCTTCCAGGTGCTCGACACCGAGCCCGGAATCGTCGACCCCGACGATCCGAAACCCGTCGACAAGCTCGAAGGACGTCTCGAATTCGAGAACATCTGGTTCGCGTACAAGGACGACGAGTTCGTTCTGCGCGACGTGAGCTTCACCGTCGAGCCCGGACAGACCGTTGCGATCGTCGGTGCGACCGGCGCTGGAAAGAGCACGATCATCAGCTTGATGAGTCGGTTCTACGTTCCGCAGCGAGGGGCGATCCGCGTCGATGGCACGGACCTGAGCGAGTTCCGCAAGCAGGAGATCCGCGAACGGATCGGCGTCGTGCTCCAGGACGTCTTCCTCTTCTCCCGCTCGATTGCCGAGAATATTCGACTCGGCTCGGAGAAGATCTCCGACGAAGAGATCGCGCAAGCGGCCGAGCACGTCAACGCTTCACGCTTCGTCTCGAAGCTCCCCAGCGGCTTCGACGAGGTGCTCACGGAGCGCGGCCGGACCCTGTCTGTCGGCGAGAAACAGCTCCTCGTCTTCGCCCGTGCCCTCGCGCACGACCCGGACATTCTGATCCTCGACGAGGCGACGGCCAATATCGACAGCGAGACCGAACGGCTGATCCAGGATGCGCTCGTCAAGCTGCTCGAGGGTCGCACGTCGATCGTCATCGCCCACCGCCTGTCGACTATCCGTCGGGCCGATAAGATCATCGTCCTCCACAAGGGCCAGGTGCGCGAAGTCGGTACGCACGAGGAGCTCCTCGCACGTGCAGGAATCTACCGACGCCTCTACGAGCTGCAATACTCGACCGGTGAGACGGACGGATGAATGCGAACCGTTCATTCGCCGTCTTTTCTCTGGCACTTCGATGCGTCTGCGAGCAATATCGGCCGGTACCCGAGACGTCGCCTCCGAATCGCAGCGTTTTGGCGCGCGCACGACGGCAGTGTTAGAATGAAATATCGGCTCCAGACAAGCTGTCTCAAAAACAGCGCGGAGGCCTGGAACGGGCGCAACCGTCAGCGCAGCATCTAGTTTTTCCGGGTGTTTCTCTAAGGATTCTCACCCCCTTGCACGAAACAGAGAAGACAGGAAGACAAGAAGTCGTCAGTTTGGTATCGAGCGAGATGCTGACCAAATCTGCGGATGCTTCCGCACTTCTGTCGAGCTACGAAAGACGGTCGTCGCAAGGTTCGATAAGGTTGTCAGGCCGCCATCAGCCTTTTGCTGCCAAGATTCCGGACCACCCAGCACTGTCGGGATTCTGGCCGTCGGAGCAGCGTGCGATCCTCTGGTACCGCGTCGAGCTTCGATCGTCGCTCCAGCGAAGCCTCTCGATCGACGAGACCGTCGAACGCTGGGAAGGGGAAGACGGCCCCGCTGGGTCTTGGCGCCGCGTCAAGGTCCAGATCGACGGGCGCATGCAGATCGTCGAGATCGAGCGCCACAAGTACCACCTGAGCGAAGAATTCGGTTACGACGTCGGCTGGGACCACGCCGCGACCGACTGGATCGAGAAGTTCGCCGCCGAATGGCGCGAGTGGTGGGAGCAGCAGCCGGGATCCTTGCCAGATCTCGCTGCAGAGCCACGTTAGCAGCCCGTTGAAGAAGTCGATTCGGCCGCTTGACCACTCGAAGCACTTCTTCAACAGGCTGTTCAACAGGCTGTTCAACAGGCTGTCAGGCCGTAGCGAGGTTGCAAGGTTCTGCCACGTCGGACATCCTGAGGCCGTTCCCCCCACGAACGACGAAACAGGATCGCTCCGTCATGTCTCGCTCCTTCCGATTCCTCCGTACCGGCGTCGTGCTCCTCGGCTGGTCGCTCGCGACTCTCTCGACAGGCGACACTCAAGAGTCCCGCCGTAACCTTTCGAAGCTGCGTGCGACGGTCGTCGTCGAGGACCCGAAGAAGCCACCGGCTTGGGTGACGAGCCTCGGCAAGCTCGATCGCTTCGACGTACGGGCGATCGATGCCGAGTCGCTCGATGCCGACGCGACGAAGTCGACGAGCGCTCTCGTCATCTCGGCGCTTCCGAAGAACGCGAAGAAGGCGTACGAAGCCATCGACGCCGCGGGCAAGTCCCGAGTCGGGCTCGTCTTTGTCGGCCGCACCGCGATCGACCTCGCGGCGCGCTCGGGAAGTGACGATCCACTCTCGCGAAACGTGCCGCTTTCACGCGTCGAGCACCCGGGTCCGCTCGACTCGAAGAAGGCGATTCCGCTCACGGTCGAGGTACTCGATCAGCGTGTCGGTGAAGTCCAGTGCTTCACGAATTTCCACCAGGCGGGATGGCTCTCGTCACATGCGCTCACGTTCCGCGCGAAGGTCCTCGCTCGCGCCTTCGCGACACAGGCGAAGCTCGACAAGACGGAGAAGCCCGGCGTGAAGACTCCGCCCGAGACGGTACCCGTCGTTTGGATCGCAGGCTCGAGCTTCGGACGGTTCGTCCGCGGCCCACGCACTGTCGTGACGACGCTCGATCCGGCCTCGGGCCCTTCGTCGACTCTCGTCGAGACGTTGATCGGCCGAGCGATCGAGACGACGAGCGGTCGCCGCGCGACGGTGAAGATCCGGGGCGACTTCTCGCTCGTCGCCGAGACGCTCGGCCCGAACGATCACGGCATCGCGGCCGGCGTCCTCCCGCGCAAGGGCTTCTTCCGTGGACGACAGATCTCGCAGGTGATGTCGTATCACGGTGCCAATTGGCTGATTCGGTCGAGTCGCCAGCACGAGGAGAAGCCTGACGCCGTTATTCGCGAGCTCGGGATCGGCCCCGGCCAGATGATCGCCGACGTCGGATGTGGTAACGGCTACTTCTCGCTACGCATGGCGAAGAAGGTCGGGCCGAAGGGCAAGGTTTACGGCGTCGACATCCAGAAGGAGATGCTCACGCTTCTCGAGCAGCGCGCCGCAAAGGCGAAGATCACGAACGTCGATCCGGAATCGATCAGCACAATGGAAGGATTCC
>CAYZGY010000078.1:0-15931 GCA_964478085.1 uncultured Planctomycetia bacterium | reverse complement strand
GCAACGAGACGTCGTCCTCCCCGAGGATGTAACGTCCCGACGTCGGCCGGTCGAGGCAGCCGAGAATGTTGAGCAACGTCGACTTGCCGCTCCCCGACGGCCCCATGCACGCGACGAACTCGCCGCGACGAATCTCGACGCTGACGCCACGAAGCGCACGGACGACCTCGCCTCCGAGCTGGTACTCCTTGACGAGGTCGATGGTCTGGATGACGTTCCCGGTCTGCGGCTCGACGTCCGCTTCGGGCATGGCTGGGATCGTGTCGGACAAGATCGGGCTCCTCGAAGAACCGAAATGAAAAACGCGGTCAAACGATCATCTTGATCGTTTGGCCGCGTTCAAGCTATCTTTCGAAATCGAACTTACTGGGCTTTCTCGGGCTCGGCTGCCTTCTCCTCGCCTTCCTCGGGGCCGCCAAAGGCCTTGTCGAGGTGGTGGCGGTAGAGCGACTCGGCCGCAGCGACGAATCCCGCATTGGAGCCGTTCGCGAGCTCGAGAAGCATCTCGAGACCGTCTTCGCCGTTCTTGCCGAAGAGCGAGAGGTACGCGGTGAGGAGCTTGTGAGAGTCGCCATTCGCGAGAGCAGCGAGCTTCTTCTCGAAGACCTCCTTCGACGGGAAGTGCGAGGCGACGTCACGCGGCAGCTTGCCGAGCGCGCCTTTCTTCTTGAGCGCGTCGAGGAGAACGAGCTCCGCGTGGCGGTGCTTGCCGAGAGCAAAGAGAGCCTCACAGAGGAGCAGCGGATAGACGGGATCGTCCGTGTTGCGATAGCCCTCGGTCAATGCGAGCCCGGCCGACTTGTACCGTCCGGCGCGCATGTCCGTGACCGCCGCGAGCTCGACCGACGTCTTCGCACGACGCTCGGCTTCGCGCTGCGAGCGCACGACGCCCTGGAACGGGGGCAGCCTCTCGGAATGGCTCGGCGAGATGTCGACGGGAAGCTCGAGCCCCATCGTCCACGCGTACGGATAATTGTGCTGAAGGCCGAGGCGCGGCTCACGCGCGAGGACGTGCGGCCCGGTGTGCAGGTAATGATCGCGCGCGTAGTGCGTCTGCGGGTAGTGCGTCTGCGGGTAGGCGTAGCCACTCCAGTAGGCGTACGGCGAGTAGAGGTACGGGTAACGAATCGCCGGGCCGTAATAGACGTTCCCTCCCGTTCTGGTCGCACCAACCGCAGGAGACGTCGTACGTGCCGCGCCGCTCGAAGGTCGAGCTCTGCGCGCACCGGCCACCGACGGCAATCCGAGCCCCGAAGAGCTCCCGCCCGATACTCCGAGACCGAGCTGAGCTCCGCCACCGCGCTGCGCGAAGACGCCCTCACTCACGGTGACGAGAACCGTGACGAGCGCGAGCGGAATGAGCACGCTCGAGCGCCGTCTGTTACTTCTTGTCTTCATCCGAGACCTCCTGTCGTGAAAGGATGACCCCGTCTCTTTGTGCAAGCTTCTCTCTGATGGGGAATTGTAAGGACTCGTGGGCCCTCTGTAGAGAAAAAACGTGCCAGCTGGAAGAATAGGCGCGCCGCTGCTCATGACTTCCCGAGCCCGACCGGGCACGTCTCGATGACTCGCTCTACGCGTAACATCTCGCTCTCCGCCCTCGCGATCGGCGCCCTCCTCCTCGTATGGTGGCTGCTCTCGCGGGAGGAGAATCCCCCCCCCTCCGACGACTCGAGCGCCGACAGGGGCGCGACGGCGTGGAGCGACGTCGAGATTCCGAAGGACGCGAGTCACCCGATCGAGAAGCTGCGACTTCAGACGACTCCGGGGGGCGACCGATTTCTCGTCGAAAGCCAAGGCGAGGAGACCGCCGTCCTCCTATCGACCTTACGGGAACTTCTCGGGAGCCGCGAACGCGATCCCGCGAAGGAACGCACAGTCTTCTCGACCTCGTTCACGACGACGGAGCTCGCCCCGAAGAGCACGACGTCGCGGACGAGTCGCCCCTTCGTCGAAGCACGCGAGGGCACGGAGTTCTCGACCGCCGGATCGAAGGACTGGATCCGTCTCGCGAAGGAGCTCACGGCGCCCGCACGCCTTCTCGATCGCGTCGAATTCAAGGTCATCGCGATCGACGGCGAAGCCGGGCGTTTCACGGCGACGGTCCTCTTCGCGTTTGCGGGAAGTGCGGAAAAGGAGCAGCGTCTTCAGTGGAGCGGCCAAGCACGCTTGCGCTTCGAGAAGGAGAACGCCGCCAGCGCACTGCTGCTCTCGAGCTGGACGACGACACGTCTCCTCGAGGTCCGACTCGACCAAGCTCCCTTCGAAGATGTCACCGAGGCCGCGCTCGGCGAGAACGCGTCGTGGAAGACGCTACTGAGCCTCCCTCTCGACCATTTTCGGGAGCGCCTCGACGCGGCATCGGGAATCACGGTTTACGGTCACCAAGGAATCAGCGTCGGCGACGTGAACGGTGACGGCTTCGACGACATCTACGTCGCGTTCGCCGGAGGTCTTCCCAACTGCCTCTTGCTCGGCCAACCGGACGCGAAGTTTCTCGACGTATCGAAGACCTCGGGAGCCGACGTTCTCGACAACACATCGCAAGCCCTGATCCTCGATCTCGATAACGCCAGCGCCCAGGACCTCTTTCTCGTCACCGACTTCGGCTTGCACGTGCTGCTCGGCGATGGAACCGGACGTTTCTCGCCACTGCCCGAGGCCGTGCCGCGCTCGATCGTCGGCCGGTCGACTCCCGTTTCCGTCGCGGCGGCCGACTACGACCGCGACGGAAATCTCGACGTCTACATCGCGTCGTACGTCTTCTGGCGCGGTGGCACGACCGCAGCCGGCACCGCGATGCCGATCCCCTATCACGAGGCCCACAACGGCGCCCAAAACTTCCTCTTGCGGGGGCGTGGAGATGGTCGATTCGAGGACGTCACGGAGTCGTCCGGACTCCACGCCGGAAACCGACGATTCAGTTTTGCCGTGAGCTGGGGCGATTACGACGGCGACGGCCATCCCGATCTCTACGTAGCGAACGACTTCGGCAGCAACAACCTCTACCGCAATCGCGGAGACGGGACCTTCGAGGAGCGAACCGACCACGCCGGCGTTCGCGATGTCGGCGCCGGCATGAGCGTCGCGTGGGAAGACTACGACAACGATGGATACCTCGACCTCTACGTCGGCAACATGTTCAGCGCTGCGGGACGCCGAGTGACGTCGCAGGGCGGCTACAAATCGCAGGATCCGAAGCTCCAACAGATCTATCGGAGACACGCACGCGGTAACAGCCTCTTTCGCAATCGAGGCGATGGAACGTTCACCGACGTGAGCCTCGAGACCGGAGCGTACTTCGGACGTTGGGCTTGGGCGAGCGACTTCGTCGACATCGACCTCGACGGGCACCTCGACCTCTACGTTCAGAACGGCTTCCTCACCGCGCCGCGCACGCAGGACTTGTGAAGCTTCTTCTGGCGACAGGTCGTGTCGCAATCACCGAAGAAGCAGCGTCGCTCTGCGCGCTACCTCGACGGCTGGGAAATCATCAACCGCATGATACGCGAAGAGACGTCGTGGGGAGGGCGCGAGCGCAACTGCGTGCATCTCGCATGCGGCGACGGGACCTTCGTCGACATCTCCGCGGCTTCGAAGATCGACTTCCTCGACGACGGACGCGCGATCGCGCAGCTCGACTTCGATCGAGACGGCCGGCCTGATCTCGCGCTTCGCAACCGCACGGGGTCGAGCCTGCGCCTGCTCCGCAATCGTGTATCGAACGCCGGCGAGGCGCTCTGGATTCGCCTCGAAGGACGTCGCTCGAATCGCGACGCGATCGGCGCGCGCGTTCGCGTGAGCTCAGGATCATCGACGCGACTGCGCGAGGTTCGCGCGGGTACGGCATTTCTCTCTCAATCGAGTCGCTGGCTCGCCTTCGGCCTCGGAGCCGAGCAGCGCAGCGCGAAAGTTCGTATCCGCTGGCCGAACGGCGAAGAGCGCGACTACGGCGAGCTCACGAGCGATCGGCGTTGGGTCATCGTCGAAGGGGAAGATCCGCGCAGCGAGCCGACCATCGCGCGAGAGGCCTCCACGACGAAGGGGACTGCCCCGATCCTCCACGTCGAGCCGCCGAAGCCCACGCGCCCCGAATCGATCTCGACCGCGACCTGGCTGCTCGATCCCTTCCCCGCTCCACGCGTCGAGTGGAAGACGCGCGACGGCAAGACGACGACGCTCGAAGAGCTTCGCGGCAAGCCCCTCGTCCTGCACTTCGTGTCGAAGACATGCCGTGTCTGCAGGCGCTGCGTTCCGAAGCTCGTCGACGCGAACCGCGACATTGCAGCACGTGGAGGCCACGCCGTCTTCGTCGCCGTCGACGATCTGTCTTTCCTCAGCAGCGTCGAGGCACCGCACCTCGCCGTTTCCGCGACGCCGCGAGCGCTCACCGCCTGGAACACCATCGCACGACGCCTGTTCAGTTGGCGACGAGATCTCGTCGTGCCGATGAGCTTTCTGCTCGACGCCGACCACCGCATCGTCAAGGTCTACCGTGGAGAGTCTCCCTCGGGCAAGTTCGTCGAAGACATGCGATCGATTCCGAATACAGACGCCGAGAGACGAAAGCGCGGGCTTCCGTTCACGGGCACACTTCTGCGCGTGCCGATTCGACGCGATCTTCGCGAAATCGCCGCCGCCTACGCCGACGTCGGGCTTCCGAAGCTCGCTGGAGACCTCTACGAAGAGATCGGGCAGCGCTCGACGAGCACGGATCTCGACTCGCTCTACAATCACGCGGCCTCGCTCGCGTCCTCGGGGCGCATCGCCGAGGCTCGAGCTCTCTATCGAAAGATCCTCGCTCAACGTCCGAGTTTCGACGAGGCCGAGAACAACCTCGGAGTCCTCGAAGCGCGAGAAGGGAACCTCTCGACCGCGCGCGCCCACTTCCGCCGTGCTCTCTCGCACAATCCCGCCAACGTCGACGCGTCGCTCAATCTCGCAAATACGTACCTGGAACGCGGTGCCGAGCGCTTGCCCGCGGACATCGCCGTCGCGACGCGCGTGCTCGAGTCCGCCCGAGGCATCGACTCCGAGGACCCGCGGCTACTCGGCAAATTGGGCTTCGCTTATTTTTCGGCCGGCCGTCGCGCACTCGCCATCGAGACGCTCCGACAGGCGATCGCGATCGACGCACGCTCGATCGAGTCGCATCGATTGCTGGCGATCTTCTTGATCTCCGAGGGCTACTTCGAGGACGCGGAACGCTCCGCGAGAGCCGGACTCGCCATCGACCCCGAGCACGTCGGGCTTCGCAACGCGCTCGCGATGTCTCTCCGAGGATCCGAGCGGACGACGGACGCGATCGCGGAGCTCGAGCGCCTGATCGAGAGCGTGCCGGAGTTCGATCGACCGTATTTGAATCTCGCGCGCATCCACGCGGAGGATGGCCGGATCGAGGACGCGAAGCGGACACTCGAACGGTTGCTGAAGACGATGCCGGGACACCCGGCGGCGGTGGACGGATTGCGGCAGTTGGGCGGGGGGTCGTAAGAGCCGGGAAGCGCCCCTCAGATCGTCAGCATTCCGCCATCGACGACGAGGGTCTGTCCCGTGACGTACGCAGCCTCGTCTGACGCGAGGAACACGACGGCGCCCGCGATATCCTCCGGCTCGGCGATTCTCCCGGACGGTATCCCTCGTAAGAGGCGGTTTGCCATCTTCTCGTCCTTCCAGAGGGCTTCGGAGAACTTCGTGCGCACGAGGCCGGGTGCGACGCCGTTGACGCGAATCTTCTCTCCAGCAAGCTCGGCGGCGAGCGTCTGCGTCAGCATGTTGACGCCGGCCTTGCTCACTCCGTAGGCGCCGAGACCGATCATCGCGCGGTAGGCGCCGACGGTCGAGACGTTGACGATCGCCCCGCCATCCCCGTGCGTGCGCATGCAGCGGACGCCCTCGCGTGCGACGCAGAGGTAGCCGCGAAGATTCGTCGCGAGGATCTTGTCGAAAACCTCGAGGTCGATCGTCGCGAGTGGCTCCATCGAAGGATTGGTCGCCGCGTTGTTCACGACGACGTCGACGCGACCAAAGGTCTCGACCGCGTGATCGAACGCCGCGCGCACCTGATCCTCTCGCGCACTGTGCGCCGCCGCGGTCGCGACGGACTCCTCACCTCGAACGCTCCCGAGATCGGTACGCGCCTCATCGAGGGATTCGGCGCTTCGCCCCGTAATGACCACCGACGCGCCTCGCTCGAGGAAACGCCGTGCGATCTCGCGCCCGATCCCTCGGCTGCCTCCCGTGATCAGCGCGACCTTCGACTCGGAACTGGTCTCTCTTTCGCTCATTCTCGCCGTTCCTCGTCGATTTCTTCTCTATCCCGGAACTCCCTCCGGGTACGATTCGTTGTTCGAATACGGGACGTGGCCGCCACGTCGAAAGCTCTTATCCCTGGTTCGAGGTCTGAGTAATGACTCGAAGATTCTACCGACAAGTCCTCGTGGCGACGAGCCTGCTCGCCTTCGGGGTCACGATTCGTCCGGTCGAAGCGACGAATCCGGCAAGCTGGAAAGCCGGCCAAGCGGTCGTCTACAAAGGATCCGCCGCCCTCACACAATCGGCGGGAGGCGAGGAGAACAAAGTCGAATTCTCGGCTTCGGAATTGGCCATCGCGCGAAAGTCCGGCGACACGACGAAGCTCCTCGTGGCCCGCGCGATCTTTCCGAAGGCCGACGGCGCGATGCCGGAAGGCGCGTACAACGAATTCGACGTCAACGGTGACGAAATCTTCGCCCACGACGCGCCGATGGAGGTCGACGGCGCGCAGCACATCCTCGGCGTCTACATTCCGCTCCGCGTCTCGGTTCCCAGGAAGGAGGCCACCAAGGTCGCGATCCTCGGTCAAGCCTACGTCCCCGTAACGGCGAAGCTGACGACCGCCCAAGAGGAGAAAGGCACGCGCTACACCGCGTCGCTGCCGGAAGGCAAGACGCAGGGTTTCGAGTTCCGCGCGAGCCCCGGAACGCTCCTCGCTTGGAAGGAGTCGTACCTCGTCTCGAAAGACGGCGTCATTCTCGAAAAGTCTTTCAGCTACGAGTTCGAAGTCGATATCCAAGGCAACAAGGTCAAAGCAGGCGTCTCGTGCGACCTGAAGGCCGAAGCTCCTGTCGCGACCAGCGACGCGACGCTGAAGCGCGCCCTCGGCGCTTTCGACGCGGCGCACACCGTACTCTCGTCCCGCGCGGCCAGTTCCGTGGCGTCCCCGAAAGTCGAAGCGGTCGTCAAAGTCGCCGACGAAGGCCCCTACGCCGCGCTCGCGCGCGCTGCGAACTCGCACCTTCAGGGATTGATCGCGACGTTCGAGGCCGACGAAGGTGGACGTGTTCTCGCGAAGATCATCGGTAAGAAGGCTCCGAACTTCGCGCTCGACTCGCTCGACGGATCGAAGGTCGACTTTCACAAGGTCACGAACGGGAAGCCGACCTACCTCGTCTTCTGGGGCGTCGGCTGAGGCCCTTGTCGTAGGGAGGCTCCCTACCTGAACAAGCTCCACCAGAAGTACACTCCGAAGGGTTTCGAATTCGTCGCGGTCAACGACTGGGACGAGTCCAAGGCGGTCGTCGGCAACTTCGTGAAGAAGCACGACCTCAAGTACCGCATCCTCCTCATGGGTGGCTCGATGAGCCCGAAGCTCTACGGCGTCACCTCGGCGCCGACCGCGTTCTGGATCGACCACGAAGGAAAGGTCCTCCGACGCGAGATGGGATTCGACCCCTCGCACGTCCCCGAGATGGAACGTCGCATCGAGGAGCTTCTCGCGAAGGCGAAAGCGAAAGCGAAAAAGTAGACGACGAAGAGCGAAGCCCTTCGTCTCTGAAAGAGCGCCGTCCCGTCACCACTCGGGATGGCGCTCTTTCATTTTCTGCGCCAAGAGCGGATCGATCATCGGCGCCCCACCGAGCACGACCGCTTCTGCCCCGACGTCGAAGAAGCGCCCCGGCGCTTCGGGCTCGACGACGCCTCCGACCGCGATCGTCCGGAGATTCGAGGATCGCCTGCATGTCGATCGCACGGCCTCTTTCACGTTGGCTACCGCCGCGTCGAGGATTCCGCGTCCCAGAATTCCGACGCGCTCGAACGAACCGAAAACCGGGCGATCGTCCTCATCGAGAACACGACGGGCGAGCCCGTTGACGAGAACGACGGCGTCGGCCGATCCGTCGACGGCGCGATAGAACGACCGCAGCTCACGCGCGTCCGAAAAGTGACCGCACTTGATCACGAAGGGCGTCGACGGAAGCGCGTCTCGAATCGCCCGCGCGAACCGACCCGAGGCCTTCGCGTCTTGGTACACCGATCCCTCTGGCGTGCAGACGTTCGGGCAGGAAAAGTTCGCCTCGACGATGTCCGCGCCGGCCTCCGCCGCCCAACGCGCGCAGAGCGCGAAATCCTCGGCGAGGGCGCCTTCGCCACCGTCCGCGTCGTCTGCGCTTCCCGGCGTTCCGACGACACTGACGATGAGCACTTGACCCGCAAGGAGTTTTCGCTTCGCACGTGCGACGTCACGACGCCACACCTCGGGCTCCTGCGATGGCATTCCGAAGCAGACGGCCGAGGTCACGTCGGCGAGACGTCGAGGTCGTCGACGGGCGACTCGAAGAACCTCATCACGCTCGGGTCTCACACCGTTGGGAGCGTCGACCCAAACCCAGTTCGGCAGCGGGTAACACGGGCGCTTCGCGCTGCGCACGGATTTGTACGTCAGTATGTCGAACCCGAGACGCGAGTAGCACTCGACCCACCTCGAGTTGAGCAAGAGTCCGGCAGCGATACCGATGCGCGACCGCACCGAAAAGCCCAAGAGCTCCTTATCGGCGACCGAAGAGAAGCGCGGAAACGGTCCGGCAAATCTCGGGCCGTTTTCGTAGTTCCACTGGTACGATCGGTCGCGGCGGTAGGTTTCCAAGCTTCTCGGCTCTCGCGAAGTCTGATAACGCGAGTCAGAGTACCGCGGGACTCCCGGGAAATCACCGCCGTTTGCCCGCTTCCCCGTCCAGGGCTATGTTTTATAGAAGGTGTTGGCGAGGCTCTCTGGGGACGAAAGGGCAGAGATGAGCGCAGATTCTCCGATGGGTCGAGAGATCGAAAACGACACGGCTGCGAGCGTGCCGCCGGCATCCGGTGGCAATGAGGCGATCACCGCGGAAACTTCCGCGATGGTCGAAGCGGCTCCCGAAAACGGAGCTCCTTCCCCACCGACGCCGAGGTCGGAACCGGAGCCGACGAGTTCCGTGCAGGAAGGTCGGCTCGACACGCAAGCCCTGCGCGATCTCTTCTCGTCGCTGTCGAACAACACGGCCGACTTCGTACTCTACATTTCCAAAGGACCCGACGAGCGACTCCTTCAATTCGTCGGCTCGAGCGTTCGCGTCTACGCCGCGGGCGAACGCAACGCGGCCAACCTCGAGAGCTACCTTCTCGAGCAGAAGATCGTTCCGATCGAGCAGCTTCACGACATGCTCGAGGAGGTTCGCAAGACGGATCGAGATCTACGCGAACTGCTCGTGTCCCGACACGTGATGCCCGGAAAGAGGCTCGTCGACCTGGTCAATAGCCTCGTCGTCGATGAGATCAGCGGCTTCGTGTTTTGGGGCGCCCCCCGCTATCGCTCCGAATTTGCGGGCTCGTTGGCCGAGTACGAGCTATCGGACAAGACTCCTCTGATCGGCAACTTCGATCGTCGCGCGCTCTGCGAAGACATCTGCCAGTGGACGCGGCGTTGGGAGGACCTCGAGTCTGTCGTCCTCTCCGATGAAGCGACGATCCATCTGACCGAGGCGGGATTCAAAGCGACGACGGACCCGTTCGCACGATTCCACGACACATGCATGGATTGCAGCGAAGAGACGACGGTCCGCAACCTCGCGAAGAAGCTTCAAAAAGATGTCCGCGAGATCTGTGGAACGATCGGGGACCTGGCCGAGAACGGCCTCGTACAAGTCGAGCCTCCCGAGAATGCGGACAGAGACGATTCGCTCGCCGCGTCGATCGCGCGTCTCGAGGCCGCGCGGGAGCTCGCGATCGGCAAGGAGCGACTCTGCGGCGATCTCGTGCTGCTCTATCTCGAGGCCGAACGATCGGACGCAGCCGCGGCGGTCTCGGCCGACCTCGCAGCGCAATGCCTCAAAAACGATCGCTGGCAAGCAGCGTGCGACCACTTGAAGCGGTTCCTCGCCTTGCGTCCCTCGGAGCTGGAAGCGTTTCATCAGCTCCAGGCCATCTATCTCGAGCATCAGCAGGAAGACCTCGCGCTCGACGCAGCGCGCGTTCAGATCGTCACGCTCCTCCACGCGAACCAACCCGAGATCGGCGTCGAGGTCGCGCGAGCCGCGGCGAAGGGATCCGCGGGTCGCGTGCAGCCTGACGACCTGCTCGCGAAGGCGTTCAAGGAATCGAGCAATCAGGAAGAGACGCTCAAGCGCCTCTTCACCCTCGCCGAGAAGTACCGCGCCATCCGCGATGCTCAGAAGGCGACGGAGACGCTGCGTCTCTTCTTGACGTTCTCACCAGATGACAGCAAGGCGTTCGCGCTGCTCTCTCAGGTTTCCCCCGAGATCGCCGAGCAGTTCACCCGCAAGCGCCGCGAGCGAGAGGAAGCCGGAGAGCGTGCACGCCTTCAGAAATCGAAAGCACAGAAGAAGCGCTTGATCATCGCGTCGTCGATCGCGGGAGCCGCGGTCGCAGCGATTCTCGTGACGTTCATCCTCGTCTCGATCCGCAGCTCGAAAGAAGCCGAGGCGGGCGAGAGCGGAGACGGCTCGAGCGACGCCGACTCCGGCCTGTCAGCCGAAGCGATCGAGAAGTGGAAGAACAAGCGACGAAAGCGCGTCGCCCCCGACGACCCGTGGGTCTCGTACCTCGAGGATCTCGCGTCGAGCGACGAGAAGCCGCAGGACAATACCGGATCCGGAAAAGCCGACGTCTGGGTTCCCTTCGTGCCGGACAAGGAGGATCCCGAGTCGGGGAACGCGTCCTCGAAGACGACCGACGGCTCGAAGCCGACTTCCACCGATGCGACCCGAGTGTCGAACGATGTGTCGACACCTCGGAAGCCGCCGTCCGAGAAGGTCCGATTGCGTCGACGAAGCATCAACGATCGACTGACGCTCGAGTACGGAACCTCCGCCGACCTCGTCGGCATCGATCCGCGGACGAAGAAGGAGCGCTTCCGGCTCGTCGGAGCTCCGGACGTTCGATGGTCCGTCGGTCACCGCGCCGAGCACATCGCCCGTTGGAAGGCCGGACAGAGAATTCAGGTCTACTACCCGAAGACCGACCGGAAATCCTGGAGCACGTGGAAGGTTCCCGAAGACGCGGAGGCTCTCGCCGTCGGACGCGACCACGTCGCCGTTCGCGTCGGCAAACGAACGCTCGTCTTCTACGTCGACGGAAACCTCGTCTCGGGAGCGATCCTGCCCCAGTGGAGCGAAGGTTGGTTCGTACGCGATGAACTCGTCACCATCGAGCCGACAGCGAACGACAAGGACGCTGCGACGGTCTCGGTCGTCGACACGCAGACCGTCCAGATTCTGTGGTCGTTCCGCATTCGGGACGGAGATGTACACTTTCGGTGATCCTGGCCCGGACTTCTGATCAGACTTCGTCGCGAGGCGTCGTAGCTTTCGGTGTGACAATGAATTGGACGCGGCTCGACCGGAAGCGCGTCAGAGACACGCTGAGGATCGAGTTGTGGCCGCTGACGCAGTCCACACCGAGAGATACGGACGCAGCAGAAGGCTGATGGGAAGTCCGGGCTAGAACGCCTCCTCGATTCGACGAATGCAGCGGACCGCGCTATTCTTCTCTCGGTGATTCCAAGGTGTTGGCTGGCCTCGCCCCGAAAACCCGATCCTCGATCGATCGGTGAGAGGTGCGATGCTGCCCGATAAGCATCTCGTTTCGAATCATGGCGCGAAACGAGAGACTCCGTCCGGGATCCGGGAGGCGACCGTGGCCGCGAAGCCCGAACTCTCTCACGAGATTCTCGAACCGCGAGACTTGACGTCGCGCGTCTGCCGAGACGAGCCCCCCCACACGAACGAGATCTCCGAGGCGTCGCGCGCCGCGGGTGCCGATCTCAGCGAGTGGGCGCTCGTCCACGCGATCGTGCGAACTCTTCTCGTCGGTGAGGAGACGTGTCGTCTCTATCCGCCGGGGCACGGGCGCATTCGACAGGTCCTCAAGCAGTGCCTGCAACAGATTCAGGACTACTGCTCGGAGACAGCGAACGCGGGTCCTCGGAGCAGCTTCGACTTCGTCGTCGAGGCCGCGATCGACCTGGCGTCGACCGAGAAGACACGCGCAGCTCGCGACATCAGCAATTTCGCCTACACTTGTCGAACTCACCTGATCCATCGAATCTCGATCGACTCGGAAGTCGGCGTCGACGAGATCGAGCAGCTGCTTCGATTCCTCGCGCGACGGCCAGATCTCCCGGAGACCTCCGGAGCGACGCCCGGCACGGATCACGAGCCGGCGCGCGCGGTCGAGATTCAGCCGAGTGACTGGACTCACATTCGAGTCGACCAGTACGACGACCACAGCGCAGACGAGTCCTACCGTTTCGACGACCAGGGAGATCAGCTCTTCCCCGCGATGCCCTCGAGCGGCGGCGGAGGAGGAGACCTGCCCTCGGACTTGCCCGCAGCCCTCCGCAAGACGCTGACGCGCGTCTTTACCGACCCGTCCGTTCGTGGAAGCATCGAGAGCCTACGTCAGCGGCTTCGCCTCGGTGAAGAGAGCACCCGGGACGCCGACCGTCGCAGTCATGTCGACCTAGTCTGCGAGATCGCCGACCATCTCTTCGACGACCCGAAGGCGCACCTCGACATGCCGCTCGAGTCGATGACGCGCAAGGTGCGCGAGTTCGTGAAGTTCCTCGAAGGGATGGCGCCTTCGCTCGCGGACTCGGGAGACCTCGAGCAGCCCGCGTTCACCACGACCGACGTGCGCGACCTCTTGCGACGCGCCGCCGGCGTGCAGAGTCAGAAGCAACGCGGACTGCCGGAGATCTTCGCGGAGACCGCGAGGCTCAAGTCGATCTTCATTCGCAAGCCGAAGAACGACTCCCCGGAAAAATCGAGCGAACCGAGCGAACCGAGCGAACCGAGCGAACCGAAGAGCGAGCCACCACCGGCCCTCGAGCCCAATCCCGAGCCTCGGAAAACCACGCCAGCTGAAGAGCCCGTGGCTTCCACTCAGAGCCCGCCGCAACCATCGAGCGCGCTCGACTCATTCACCGAGCTATTCTGCATCGAGCTCGACGAGGCGACCTTGTCGAAGCGCATCCAACGATTCGACTACGACCTCGCCGCGACGCAGATCAACGTCGAGCTCATGACCTGTGAGCGCGATGCGGAGCGGTACGCGACAAAGCGGCGTCGCTGGATCGACGCCATCGCGGGCAAGAGCTGGACGACGGTCGACCAGGCGCTCGCCGAGATCGACGCGACGATCGAGGCGCTGACGAAACACCCCCACGAGGACATCAGCGAGCTTCTCGGCGACGTGCTCGCCGAGCAGACGTCTCAGCCGATCGTCGACGGCTACTTCGCACGCCGCATCCAGGCCGGCGCTGATCTCGAAGGCCTGCGTCCGCTGCTCGTCGAGATTTCGAAGCGTGACTCGACGCGCTCGATGCACGTCCTCGACTCGCTCTGGCGCGAGGCCGACAAGCGCAGTCGAACGCGCTTCGTCGACGAGGTGTACTTTCTCGGTTTCAGCGATTCGCAGCTCTGCGCCTGGGCATTCACGCACACACAAGCCTTCGCGAGCGAGCGATCGCTCGGCCACCTCCGACGAATGCCTCCGGCGAAGCTGCGACAGCTCTTCGAGCACGTTCTCGACGCGACGTCGCGACATCGCCCAGGAGCCGACGAAGCCGCTTCGACGATTCTCAAAGCAGCTCGCGGCGTATCGTGCGAGGAGTCGCTCTGCGCGCTCGCTCTGAAGAGGGGTGCGACGCAACATCGCCTCGAAGCTCTGCAGCAGCTGCGAACATGCTCGAGCGACGAGACCGCGCGACTCATGATCGCCCTCATCGAGCGTGCCAACGAGTCGGGCGAGCCGGACCTCGAAGCCGTTCGCCTCGCCCTGACGGCACTCTTGCGCAGTCCACGAGGAACCGCACAAGCGTACGTGATCAAGGTGGAGTCGGAGCGCAAGGTCCTCCGTCACACGTATCGAAAGGAGATTCGCGAGATCCTGTCGATCCTCAAGAAGGTCGAACGACCGGCGCGTTAGGAGCGCGATGAGCAGCGAAACGACGACATCACCAATTCAGCTACGCGAAGGCCAAGAGCTCCTCAACAAGCTCGGGGTCGCCGTGAACGCGTATCGTGTGTTCTCGTCGAAGCACCCGCGCTTCCTCGAGGGCTGCGAGACCTCCCTTGAGGCGCTGCGTTCGTACCACGAGAACCACCCCGAGCAGGAGCAGCTCCTCTTCGTCTATCGCGAAGGAAAGGTCTTCTTTCGTCGCATGCCTCTGTCGCTGCTGACGCCACCGACGATCAAGCTCGCGCGACTCCTCGGCGATCGAAACGTCGAGGGCTGGCGTGTGACGCCGCGTTGCTCGTTGACGGGTCTCTCGAACGCGATCGAGATGCTCACGTCCGCGGACAACGACGGAAGCGAAGCGTGCTGGCGCGGAATCAACGAGCGCCTCGAGCGCGACGGGCTCAAGCCCGAGGTCAGCTTCTTCACCGATCGCGAGTTCAACGACTGGGACGAGATCCAAGGCGTCGACACGGTCGAGCCGACGGGCGACGCGCTCTCGTCGTCTCTTCTCCAGCTGCCTTCGCTTTCTCTCCCGCTCGAGCTCTACCAAAGCACGCTGACCGCGCTCCACGACCTGATGTCACTTCTCGGCACGGGCGGCAATCCGGAGTTCGACGACCTGCTCGAGGTCTCCCACCACGTGACGCGTGGGATCGTCGACGCCGAGGAAGCCTTCCTCCAGCTGACGAACGCGCAGTACGAGGACGAGTACACGTTCAACCACTCGGTCAACGTCTGCCTCTTGACGATGTCGGCGCTGAAGCCGCTCGTCGCGAGCGAGGAACGTCTGCACCGCATCGGACAGGCGGCACTGCTCCACGACCTCGGAAAATCTCTCGTTCCGGGAGATCTCTTCTACCGCAGAGATGCGCTCGATACCGAAGAACAGCACGAGCTCGAGCGGCACCCGCTGCTCGGAGCGGAGATCCTCCAAGACGCTGACGACGTCGACCCGCTGGCGCTCGTCGTCGCCTTCGATCACCATCGACGATCCGACGGGAGCGGCTACCCTCGGCGCGCCCGCGAGACCGAGCTCGACCCGGTGACGTCGATCATCGCAGCCGCTGATCTCTACGAGGCGCTCACCGCCGAACGTCCCTACAAACGTAGCCTCTCGGCCGCAGAGGCCTTTCAGCTCTTGGCGAAGCTCCCCGAGGCGCACGGGCTCGAATCAGCCGTACGACTGCTCTTCGACGTGCTCAGTCCGTTCCCGCCAGGAACGCTCGTCGAGCTCGACAACGGCGATCGTGCCGTCGTCACACAGGTCCGGCGCGGATTGCCCGATCGCCCCTGCGTGCGTCGTGTCGAAAGTCGGGGAGGCGACATCGTGCTCGAGGACGACGAGACCGACCTCGCGGCGCAGCCAGATTCGTCTCCGACGAAACTGCGCATCGCGCGCGGTCTTCCTCCCGAGGCCGTCTGGCTCGCGAACGACGAGCCGGTCCCCGACCGCTCGCGAGACGCCGAGATCGTCGATGTTTACTCGCGCGCGTCGTCGGGGACGCTGTTCGTTTCGGAAGGATAGCAGTCCGCTGATGAAGTGCTTCGAGTGGACAAGGGAGGCGATTCGTTCGAGATCGAGGAGCTGAAAGGGAGCCAAGATGGAGCATTGGCGAGTTTCAGCGACGAAGAGCTCGAGCGAATCGGCCGCTTGGAC
>CAYZGY010000077.1:0-15942 GCA_964478085.1 uncultured Planctomycetia bacterium | reverse complement strand
TCATCCACGAGGTCGGCCACAACTACTTCCCGATGATCGTCAACTCCGACGAGCGACGCTGGACGTGGATGGACGAAGGACTCAACACCTTTCTGCAGTTCCTCTCCGAGCGCGAATGGGAAGTCGACTATCCTTCGCGCCGCGGTCCACCGCAGCTCATCGTCGGCTACATGCAAAGCAACTACCAGCGACCGATCATGACGCACTCGGACTCGATTCTGCAGTTCGGTCCGAATGCGTATGCAAAGCCGGCGGCAGCCCTCGTGATTCTGCGCGAATCGATCCTCGGCCCGAAGCTCTTCGACTTCGCGTTCCGCGAGTACTCGAAGCGTTGGATGTTCAAGCGGCCGAACCCGGCAGACTTCTTCCGCACGATGGAGGACGCATCGGGCGTCGACCTCGACTGGTTCTGGCGCGGCTGGTTTTACTCGACCGACCACGTCGATATCGCGATCAACGATCTGCGCCATTACGTCGTCGACACGCGCGATCCCGACGCGGAGAAGCCCCGACGCAAGAAGGACCGCGACGCGAAGCCCGACGACCTCACGGAAGCACGTCTCGAAGGCACCAAGCGCCGCGCCGATCACTACCCGGAGCTCAAGGACTTCTACAACTCCTTCGACGAGCTCGACGTCACCGAGGCCGACCGTAAGGCTTTCCGAGACTTCGTCAAGAAGCTGAAGCCCGAGGAGGCTGCGCTCCTGAAGCTCAAACGGCACTTCTACGTCGTCGACTTCGAGAATGTCGGGGGACTGGTCATGCCGATCACGCTCGACGTTCACTTCAAAGGCGGCGGGAAAAAGACGATCCGCATCCCCGCAGAGATCTGGCGCCTCGATTCGGAGAAGGTCTCGAAGCTCCTGATGCTCGATCGCGAAGTCGAGCGTCTCGAGCTCGATCCGCTCCGCGAGTTCGCCGACGTCAATCACGACAACAACCACTTGCCTCGTAAGATCACCAAGTCGCGCTTTCAGCTCTTCAAGTCGGACGAGAGGAAGAATCCGATGCAGAAGGCGAAGGGCGACTCGAAGGAGAAGAACTAAGAGCCCGTGCTGCGAATCACTGCGCTCACGTCCATCCTCTGCCTGTCGACGCTGCCGGCGAGCGCGCATCCGTTTCACGTCAGCGTGGCGGAGCTCGAATACCAGCCTTCGACGAGCACGCTCGAGGTCGCCCTGCGCCTCTTTCCCGAGGATCTCGAGACGGCGCTTCGGCAGCGATCTCGACGGCGCGTCCACCTCGAGCGCACGCGAGGCATCGATCGACTGATCGTCGAGTACCTCCGTGAGCGTTTCGTCGTCGCCGACTCCCGGTTCGCGAAAAATCGCGAGGTGGCGCCGATCCGCTGGGTCGGCAAAGAGGTCGACCCGCGACATGCCTGGCTTTACTTCGAGGTGATTCTGACGCCCGGAAGACGCGACTGGACGATTCAGAACCGCGTCCTCTTCGAGGTCATCGTGGATCAGGAGAACACGATTCGCGTCAAGGACGGCGAGCGGCGCTACGCGCTGTCATTCACGCGGCAACGACCTTCGGCGTCCGTGCGATTCGACTCGACGAATGGCAAAGATCGGGTACAACGTAGCGATCAGAGGCGAGGCAGCTCACGCGAGCAGCCAGGTTTGCGCCTCGAAAGCCGTTGTTCGATCCCGGCACGACGCCACTCCTGCCTTCGAGCCAGATGACCGAGCTGATCTTCAGCATCCTCGCTCTTGCCGCGGGGCCGATCCTCTTCGGCGCCTGCCGCAAGCACGCGGGCCCCCTTGCAGCTCTCGACGGGTTCATCTACGTCTCGATGGGCGGGTTGATCCTCATCGACGTGCTGCCGCCCGCGATCGAGCTCGGCGGCTGGCTCTGCTTCGTCTTCGCGTTCGCGGGGCTCGTCGGCCCGACGATCCTCGAACGCTCCTTTCGCGGCGCAAGCCGGCAGATGCACCTCTTCGCTCTCGGCATGGGGCTCCTCGCGCTCGGCCTCCACGCGCTCGTCGACGGCGTCTACCTCGGTGGCGCCGAAGGACAAGAGAGCGCACAAGCGCATGGGCACAGCCACGGTCACTCGCACGACCATGCGATGTCGGGACTGCCGCTCGCGATCATCCTCCACCGGCTGCCAGTCGGGCTCACCGTTTGGTGGCTCTGCTCGGGGCGAGGCACGTCGAAGCACGTCTTTCGTGCGCTCGCGATGCTGAGCGGCATCGCGATCTGCACCATCGTCGGGTTCAGCTTCGGCCGGCACTTCCTCGAAGACATCGAGCAGCAGTACATGGCTTGGTTCCAGGCCTTCGTGGGCGGCTCGTTGCTCCACGTCGTCATCCACCGACCTCACGATGAAGACGGCACCTGCGTGTGCGGACCGGAGAACACATCACCGTCTCATCGACTCTGGGAAGGCTTCGGCGGCGTTCTCGGCTTGGCGCTCGTCATTCCGTTTCTTCCCGACAACGGGGAAGTTCTTCACGGGCACGCACACGACGGCTTTGTCGCTCGACTCTTCGATCTCGTCCTGGAGAGCGCGCCGGCACTCCTTCTGGGTTTCGGGATGGCGGGATTGATCGCCGTCTTCCTTCCCGCCTCGTCCGTCCGCTGGCTCAGCAAGGGGAAGCCGTTGACCCAGGCCGGACGCGGTGTCGTGCTCGGACTACCGCTCCCCGTCTGCTCGTGCGGCGTCGTTCCGCTCTATCGCACGCTCGTCGAGCGAGGCGCACCGGCGACCGCGGCGATCGCCTTTCTCGTCGCGACACCGGAGATCGGCATCGATGCTGTTCTCCTTTCGCTCCCCCTCCTCGGCGTAGTGTTCACGATGACGCGCGTCATCGCCGCGTTCGCGCTCGCGCTCGTCGTCGGAGTGATTACGGGCTCCTTCGCCAAGAAGATCTTCGACAAGCCCGCGGACGGCTCCTGCTGCAAGAGCATTCAGGAACACGCGCAGAACGCGACGACCTTCCGTGCCAAGCTACGAAGCGCGATCGGCATCGGCTTCTTCGAGCTCGTCGATCGCACGGGACCGTGGATCGTCTTCGGGCTCATCATCGCGGCTCTCGCGGCACCCTTCGTCGACGAGAGCGGACTCACGAGCGTTCACCCCGTGCTCCAGGTCGTCCTCTTCGCGGCTCTCGGAATTCCTGTCTACGTCTGCGCGGCCGGCGCAACACCGCTCGTCGCGGTCTTGCTGCTTCAAGGCGTCTCGCCCGGCGCGGCCTTAGCGTTTCTCCTGACGGGACCGGCGACCAACCTCGTGACGCTCGGCATTCTCCGCAGCCTTCACGGACGCGCGGTCGCCATCGTGTTCGCCGTCTCGATGCTCGGCCTCTCGATCGGTCTCGGGCTACTCGCCAATCTCACCTTCGATCAGCTCGAGCTCGCGTCGAGCGGAACGATCGGGCACGATCACGTCGCTCCTTGGCGTCGCGCTGGCGCGATCGCGCTCGGCGGCGTCTGCCCCAGCGCGTTCGTACGCTGCGGCCCGAGGCAGTGCGTCAGCGACATCGCGCCCGGGCTCGACGAGCATCCCTCGGCGCACGACGATGAGTCGGACCACGGTCATTCGCACGATCACGACCACGACCACGACCACAGCCACGGTCATCACTGATCGCGAAGAATCAGCCCTGGAAGGGGTGATAGCCGAGAAAGCCGAACCAGACGACGCCGACTGCTTCCCGAGCCCGATCGCGATTCCCCCGCCAATCTCGACGAGCTTCGCGAAGAATCGCTCGACGTGGTAAACGAAGGCCTCAGCGGGAATCAGCCCGCTCACCTCGAGCTTCGGTCTCTGAGAGCGAAGCTTCACGAGGGCTCGGAACATCGCGTCACGGCGCTTCTCGGGTGGCCCCTCGTCACCGACGACGACGATCGACCGCGCGCGGCGCTGGTCCCAACCCATCTTGTCGCTCGTCGCGCTTTGAAGAGCTCGGTCGACACCTTCGCTCGGTCGGCCGCCATCGTCGGGCTCGAGCTTCGCGAGGATCTTCGTCATTCGGTGGACGTCTTCGTCGGGCACAAGACGGCCTTCGACGCGATCGCGATAGAGCACGAGACCGTAGCGCACGTTTCCGAAGAGCCCGCCGACGACCTCGCTGATATCACCGATCGCTTTCGTGACGCTCGCGGCGTGACGCTGCATAGTCGATTCGTCATGAGACCGTTCTTGACGTGATGACTCCCCTTCTCCGTTCTCTGTTTGGTATTCTGGGCGACCGTTCGACGGGTCACCAGTCGAAGAATTCAGCCAGAGAGACGGAAACCATGTCCGACGTCACGATCTACCACAACCCCCGCTGCTCGAAGAGTCGACAGACGCTCGCCCTTCTCAAAGAGAACGGCAAGGAGCCGACCGTCGTCGAGTACCTGAAGACCCCACCGGACGCCGCGTCGCTCGCCGAAATCCTCGATCAGCTCGGCATCGAGCCCTTCGACCTCCTGCGTCGCAAGGAGGCCCCGTTCCAAAAGCTCGACCTCGCGTCGAAGAAGGACGATCGCGACGCGCTGATCCGGGCGATGGTCGAGAACCCCGTCCTCATCGAGCGCCCGATCGTCGTCTCGGGCGGCCGCGCGAAGATCGGACGGCCGCCCGAGGACGTTCTCGAGATTCTTTGAGTCGGATCAGCCGGCCACGCTGACTATCCAGCGGCTCCGGGCACCTCGTACGTGTACGTCGCGCCGATACCGAGCGAGATTCCGAGCTTCCAGTAGATCAGCAGGAAGATCGTCCACACGATCAGGAAGCAGACGGAGTACGGGAGCATCAGCGAGATCACCGTGCCGAGTCCGGTCTTCTTCGTGTAGCGCTGGCAGAACGTCACGACGAGCGGGAAGTACGGCATCAGCGGCGTGACGATGTTCGTCGTCGAGTCGCCGACCCGGTAAGCCGCCTGCGTCAGCTCGGGTGAGATTCCGAGCTGCATGAGCATCGGGACGAAGATCGGAGCCAAGAGCGCCCACTTCGCAGAGGCGGATCCTACGAGCAGGTTGACGAACGCGCAAAGGAAGATGATTCCGACGATCGTTGCCATCGCCGGGAACTGCATCGACTTCAGGAAGCCCGCCCCCTTCACCGCGAGCAGAAGACCGAGCTTCGACTCGTTGAACGAGTAGATAAAGAGCGCCGCGAAGAACGCCATGACCATGTAGTACGCCATGGTCCCCATCGACGCCGACATGCCCGCAATGACGTCACGGTGCGACTTGAACTTCTTCGAGACGTAACCGTGAACGACACCGGGGATCAGGAAGAGAACGAAGATGAGCGGCACGATCGACTTCATCAGAGGAGCCGAGAACGCGGTCAACGAGCCTGGCTCGTCGGATCCTGCTGGCACAGGCGCGCGAAGGGCCGAGTCGCCCGGGAGCGCCCAAGCAGCGAGGAGACCGCAAGAGACGAGCGTCGCGATCAGGCCCGCGATCATACCCTTGCGCTCGTTGGCGTCGAGCTCTTCGAACTTCGGCATATCGTCTGGATCTCCGTCGATCTCGGTCGCACGCAGGCGCGGCTCGACGATCTTGTCCGTGAGGTACCAGCCGAGCGCGATGATCACGATGCTCGAAGCGGCCGTGAAGTAGAGGTTACAGAGCGGGTTCACCTCTCTCGTGGCATCGACGATTCCGACACCTTCCTGCGTAATTCCCTGGAGGAGCGGATCGATACCGGAAGGAATGAAATTCGCGCTGAATCCACCCGACACTCCCGCGAACGCCGCGGCGATTCCCGCCAGCGGGTGGCGTCCGGCGGCGTAGAAGATCACTCCACCGAGTGGAATCACGAGAACGTAGCCCGCATCCGCAGCCGTGTGACTGACGATCGCGACGAGGATGACCATCGGAGTGAGCAGCAGCTTCGGCGTCAGCGAAAGTAGCTGCTTGAGCACCGCGTTGATGAAGCCCGATCGTTCGGCGACGCCGACTCCGAGCAGAGCGACGAGCACGACGCCGAGCGGATGGAAGCCCGCGAAAGTCTTGACCATGCTCGAGAGAAACTTCGCCATCGCGGGCGCCGAGAGCTGGTTGACGATCCGCTCTTGCTTCTTGGCCGCCTTGGCGAGACCACCCGCGGCCTTCGAGACTCCGTCGGCTTCCTTCGCCAGCTCGCCGGCAGCCCCGGGCAGCTCCTCACTATCGCTGGCGAGCGTCGCAGTCTCCTTCGCCCTCGCAGAAAGAGCGTCGACCTTCGTCGAGAGGGACTCGGCCTTTCCTTGAAGCCCCTCGACCTTGCGCGGCACGTCGAACTTGTGCCCACCGAGGATCGCCGAGACGAGCCACGTCAGGACCAACGCGATCACGAAGAGGGCCGCCGGGTCCGGGAGCTTGTTCCCGACCGTCTCGATACCGTTGAGCATCCGGTCCGCAAAGCGGACCTTGCCCGTGCCTTCACCGTTCGAGCTCATACTCTCGCCTCACTCCAGCTCCTGAGACTGGCTGCTACGTTCGATGCTTCTCTTGCCAGGCGGACAGTCTAGTCGACCGCGCCGCGCCTGTCTACCGGAACGGTTCGTGCTCTTTCTCGTAGCGCGCGACCTCGACGGCGCAAAGAAGCGCCATCGCCCCGCCGCGGTCGTCACGGCCGAGGATCGCCTTGCGATCGAAGTAGGCGCGGAGGCTTCTCTGCTTCCCCGTGCCGGTGCAGACGTCGACGAGTCGACCGTCACGACCGACTCGCGTCTTGACGGCGACCCAGCCCATCCGCGCCATCGTTCGGAACTGACGCTTCGGAATCCAGCCGCGGCGCATTCCACGGAGGGTCGCGAAGGTGATCATCGCCGTCGAGGAAAGCTCGCGATAGCTCTCGCGACGATCGACGACCTGGTGCCAGGCACCCGAACCACTCTGCCAGCGCTCGAGAGCCCGAAGATGCGCGGTGAACCACTGGCCGAGCTCGCGAGCGGCCGGATGATCCTCCGGAAAGTCCTCGAGACAGAGCGCGAGGCCGAGTGCGGGAAATCCGTTGCCTCGTCCCCACGCCGTCTCGTCGAGCGGCGAGTGCCGATACAGTCCGTCGTCGCGCAAGACGAGCTTGCGCATCGTTCGCAGGTGCTGCACACAGGCGTCGAAGTACTTTCGCTCACCGGTAAGCTTGCCGGCCGCCGCGAGGATCGGCCCGCCCATGAAGAGGGCGTCGCTCATCTCGCTGTGAAACGGCATCGACGGCTTGATCTTCCCGCCGGCATCGAAGGCGAGGTCGGCGACCGCACGCACGCGGGCGATCGCGGATTCACGGCTCTTGCCCGTCGCTTTTCGCGCCCAGTCGCTGAAGATGAGATGACCCGAAAGCCCGGAACCGGAGCTCGGACGACTCGCCTTACTGCCTTCGAGGTAGGGCGAGAGGATCTTTTCGACCTCCAAGCGGATCGTACCGTCCGACGTGACCTCTCCGAGCCCGAGACGCCCCATGAGCGCGACAGCCGGAATGTAGACGATCTTCCCGAGCTTGTGCCCGTAGAGCCGGCTCAAGGACTCGGCGATCTCGATCGCGCTCCGTTCTTGTCGCCGTGCGATCTCGAGCCGCGCGGGCGATTTCGGCAAATCGTCCGATTTCGCGAGCGCGGTCAGCACCTCGAGGAGGAAATTGTCCTCGGAGCTCGTGATCGTCACCTCGATCGCGGGAATCGTTCCCATCTCGCTCGGTGCATGCTTCGAAAGCGCGTCGCCGAGCGAGCCTGCTACCGAGAGATCCTTCGTCCCTTCGAGCGATCCCCGAAGCTGATCGATCAACCCCGCGCGCCCATGCTTCGCAAGAGCGATCGAGCGCTCTTCGCCCTGCCGCACCTCGATGACGAGGTCCGGAGCGTGCATGCCGATCCAACGCCAAAGGTAGATCGCCTCGGGGCAGAGCGGATCGTTGTACGCCGTCCCCTTCGGCGGGTAGACGCGTGACGGCGCTCCATCCCCACTCCGTTTCTTCGGATCGTCCGCCAAGATCGCGTCGGGATTCGCGCACGGCACCGCTGAGACCCAGAAACGCCGGTAGACCTTGCGAAACTCGCCGTGGTGATAGTAGCGCTCGACCGTTCGCTGAATCGCACGCGTCGAAAGCACCTCCCCTTCCGTCCCGCCGACGAGAAGAACCTGTAACCTCTTCGATCGATAGTGAAAGGAACCGATGGGGAACCAAGCACGGATCGGCGTGTCACGTCGCGTCACACCGATCGATCTGCCGAAGACGTGCTCGACCTCCCAGCTCTCCAGACCACGAACCACGTCGGCGTCGTTCGCCGTCGTGAAGGCGGTCGTGAAGGCGGTCGTGAAGAACGCCGCGATAGACGTTACGAGGAAACAGGCGTTTCTCGCCATTCGACTGACCCTCATCGGTTTCCCGATCACGCGGAAGCGATTAAGATCCTCGCATGCTCAAGACGACTTGGAAACACCGATTCAGCGCGACGGCGATCGTCGCGGTTCTCGCTACGCTGACTCTCTGGCCGAGAGACGCAGACGCCCAAGCGGCCAACTTTCTGCTCATCACCGTCGACGACATGAGCTGCGACTCCGTCGGCGTCTACGGCTCGAAGGTCGCGGGCACGACGCCCCACATCGACAAGCTCGCCGCACAAGGCATGCGCTTCGATCGTGCACACGTGACGATCGCTGTCTGCCAGCCGACGCGCGCGGTTTGGATGACGGGACGCTACCCGCATCGCAACGGTGCCCTCGGCTTTCAGCAGATTTCGCCTGGCATTCCGACGCTACTCGAGACGTTGAAGTCCGCGGGTTTCTTCACGGGAATCTTCGGAAAGACGACGCACGTGATCCCGAGTCGCGCGAAGGCCTTCGACGTCTCGGTTCGAGCACGCGCACTGCGAGTAGGCCGCAGCCCGGAGCGATACGCCGAGGAGACGCGCAAATTTCTCGAGAGCGCGAAGGCTACCGGCAAGCGATTCTTCCTCATGGCGAACGCCCACGATCCGCACCGCCCCTTCGCGGGAAGCCGGCAGGAGCAGGCGCGCAAGGCGAAGAACCGCAAGCAACGGGAGATCCAGAAACGCACGCAGAACAAGAAGCGTCAGGACCCGAAGGGCAACGATTACCCCGACGCCGACTTCGTCTACCGGGCGAAAGACATCGTCGTCCCGAGATTTCTTCCCGACATCCCGCCTGTCCGTAGAGAGATCGCGCAGTACTACACCTCGGTCCGTCGCGCCGATCAAGTCGCAGGCGCCGTCCTCGACGAGCTCGAGCGCGCCGGCCTCGCGGAGAACACGCTCGTGATGTTCCTTTCGGACCACGGCATGCCTCTCCCCTTCGCGAAGACGAACTGCTACTACCACTCGACGCGTACGCCGTGGATCGTTCGCTGGCCGGGCAAGACCAAGGCAGGCTCGGTCGACGAAGTGCACGGAGTCAGCGGCATCGATCTCACCCCGACCGCGCTCGACGCGCTCGGGCTCCCTCCGATCGAGGGCGTCGACGGTCGCTCGTTCACGACACTCCTGACGGGTGGCCAGCAAGACGGTCGCGAGTTCGTTTTCACACAGTTCCACCGCACCGCGGGACGCAAGGACTACGAGATGCGGTCCATCATCGGGCCGAAGTACGGCTACATCTTCAACGACTGGGCGGACGGCAAGACGGTCTTCAAGAACGAATCGCAAGCCGGACTGACGATGAAGGCGATGCGCGCCGCCGCGAAGAATGACGCCCGGATCGCCGAGCGCGTCGACCTCTTCCTCCATCGCGTGCCGGAAGAGTTCTTCGACTACTCGACGGAACCCGACGCGCTCCACAACCTCATCGACTCGCCCGAGCATCGCGAAGAGCTCGAGAAGCACCGAGCCCGACTCCTCGCCCATCTCGCGAAGGTGAAAGATCCACTCCTGACCTCGTTCTCGAAGCAGCGGGCCGCTGGAAAGTCGGCGAAGAGTGAATCAGAGGTCGCCGGGCGGACAGTCGCCGGAAGGGCGCTCGCGGGTTGGGTCGCCGACCTCTCGCACGACAACGAGTTCGTCCGCCTGCGAGCCGTCAAGACGCTCGGCGCCTTCGACGAGGCCGCGATCCCCGCGCTGAAGAGCTCGCTCGAAGACGCGAGCGCCGGAGTGCGCTACTGGGCCGCGAGCCACCTCGGCAAGATCGGCAAGCCCGCAGCGAGCTCGAAGTCGAAGCTTCTCGCGCTGCTGAAAGTCGAAAAGAACCCCGCCGTCGTTCTCGCAGCGAACTTCGCGCTCTGTCGCGTCGATCAGGTCGATTCGCACCTCGGGGGAGTCACGAAGTTTCTCGAGTATCCCGAGCGCGGCATGGCGAGCTCCGCCGCCGAGTTTCTCGGCAAGCTCGGGACAGCGGGAAAGTCTGCCGTCCCGGCTCTCGAAAAGGCGTACCGACGCCACACGCGCGGACAGAAGGGAGCCGACCATCACGTAAAGGGCGCTGCGCAAAACGCGCTTCGGAAGATCCAACCCGGCTGGAATTCCCCATGAAGCACGACTCGATTCTCCGCACGCTCACCGTCTCGATTCTCGCGACGGCGTTTCTCGCCGACTTCGCTCGAGCCGAGACGAAGCGACCCGACATCCTCTGGATCAGCGCCGAGGACATCAGCCCTGACCTCGGCTGCTACGACGACAAGCTCGCGCGCACGCCGAATCTCGACAAGCTCGCTTCGGAGAGTCAGGCTCGACGTCCGGACGCTCGCCACGCGTACCTTCTCAAACGCCTGAAACCAGATCAACGTCACGATCCGGACGATTGCGCCGACGCGCTCCCGCCGTACATTCCTGACACTCCCGCCGCGCGCAAGAACTGGGCGAAGTACTACGACAACATCTCCGAGATGGATCGTCAGGCCGGCGAGGTTCTCGCGCGCTTGAAAGGAAGACGGACTCGAGAACGACACGCTCGTCGTGTTCTGGGGCGACCACGGCCAGGGACTGCCGCGTGGCAAACGCTGGATCTACGACTCGGGGACGCACGTTCCTCTCCTCCTGCGATTCCCCGGTCAGATCGAAGCCGGGAGCTCGCGTGAGGACCTCGTCTCGGTTCTCGACCTCCCGCCGACGATGCTCTCCGTCGCCGGCGTCGAGGTCCCGAAGTACATGCACGGTCGAGTCCTCATCGGAAAGGACGCGCAAGCCGAGCCGAAGTACCTCTTCTTCCATCGCGACCGCATGGACGAGGCCTACGAGCTCATGCGTGCCGTGCGCGATCATGACTTCAAGTACATCCGCAACTTCGAGCCCGAGAAGACCTACGCGCAAGGCATCGACTACATGGACCTGATGCCCGCGATGCGCGAATGGCGCCGGCTCCATCGCGAAGGCAAGCTCGTCGGCGCACAGCACAACTGGTTCGCGAAACCGAAGCCGATCGAGGAGCTCTACGATCTCGCGAAGGATCCCCACGAGCTCGTCAACCTCGCCGCCGCGCCCGAGCACCAGGAGCGCCTCCGAGCGATGCGCGAGGCGCTCGAGAACTGGCAGGTCGAGATCGGCGACTTGGGGCTCGTGCCCGAGCCGGTTCTCATGGAGCGCATGCGCCCTGGCACGAAACGCGAAAGAACGGAAACTCCGACGATCGAGCCGGCGGGCGAGATCGTGAAGATTCGTTGCTCGACGAAAGGTGCGTCGATCGCCTACGCGATCATTCGAGACGGCAATCCGGGCAGCTGGCAGCTCTACGCGGGGCCCGTCCAGCTACCGGCCGACGCAGGAATTCGCGCCGTGGCCTGTCGATTGGGCTTTCGGGATAGCGAGTACGCCGTCAAGAAGTAGCGCGAGTCCGCGTTACTTCGTCCGCACGGGATCCGCCGGCCGCTTCGGCAGCTTCTTCGGATCCGCCTTCATGCGCGCGAGAACCTCTTCGATCGCACGCTCGAGCTGCGTGTCGCGTCCTTCGATAAGCGCCTTCGGATCGAGCTCGACCTCGATGTCCGGATCGACGCCGTGGCCCTCGACGATCCACGAGCCGTCCGTGTCGTTGAAACCGAACTCCGGCACATTGACCGAGCCACCGTCGATGAGCGTTCCACGATTCGTGATGCCGATCACGCCTCCCCAAGATCGCTTGCCGAGAAGCGGCCCGAGGCCCGCTCGTCGGAACATGTGCGGAAAGATGTCTCCGTCCGACGCCGAATTGCCGTCGAGAATACAGACCATGCTGCCGTGGAAGACGGTCGACGGGTAGGTGTCCGGGTAATCACTGTTGCGAGAGAAGTCCGCGCCGAGCATCTTGCGCCGCAGTCGCTCGATCAACATCTGAGAGACGTTGCCGCCACCGTTATTGCGCACGTCGACGACGAGCCCCTCCTTGCGGATCTGACCGTAGTACCACTTGATGAACTCGCGGATGCCGTCGTCGCCCATGTCGGGGATGTGGATGTAGCCGACACGCCCCTTCGTCGCCTCGGCGACACGCGCGCGATTCTTCACGACCCAGGCGAGGTAGTTGAGCTTGCCCTCGCTCCCGATCGGCGAGATGCGCACCTCACGTGCCCCTTCGAGCTCGGGCTTCGAGTTCACCGTCAGCACGATCGCCTGCCCGCCCTTGTGCCGAAGGGCTCGGTACGGATTGTCCTTCGCGAGAAGCTCCTCGCCGTCGATCGCGAGCAAGTAGTCGCCCTCGCCCACGTTGACGCCGATCTCGGTGAGCGGCGCGCGATACGTCGCCTCCTCGTTCTGACCGCGGAGGATCTTCGCGATACGATACCGCCCACTTCCCGCGTCGAGCTCGAAGCGTGCCCCGAGAAGGCCGACCTTCGCGCGCGCGGGCTTCTCCCAATCACCGCCGGTGATATAAGCGTGCGAAACGTTGAGCTCGGAGATCATCTCCCCGATGAGGTAGTTGAGATCCGAGCGATGGCCGACGTGCGCGAGGAGCGGTCGGTAGCGGTCACGAAGCGCCTTCCAGTCGTAGCCGTGCATGTTCGGCACGTAGAAGAAGTCGCGGAACCGACGCCAGACCTCGTCGAAAATCTGCGCCCACTCTTCGGCAGGCACGCGGTCGACGTAGAGGTTGGAGGTCGAGACCGTCTTCCCCGACGCCGCATCGAGCTTGGGCACGGCACAGAGCTTGAAGGCCGGTCCGACGCGGACGATCGCCGACTTGCGATCGGCCGAAAGAACGAACGGCCCCGTCCCGGCGATCGCGACACGCTCCTTACGATCCTCGAGCGAGAAGACGCAGAGATCGGACTTCTTGTTCGACGATCGGCCGTAGTAGTACGCGCCGCCGCGCACGTAGATCAGGTGGCCGTCGACCGCGTACAGCGACGAGCCGCGGTAGTTCGCAGACGGAACAGGAACGCGCGCGACGCGCTGCGAGAGGCCGTCGAAGTCGATGACGATCGGCTTCTTGCCTTCGGCCTTCTTGCCTTCGGCCTTCTTGCCTTCGGCCTTCTTGCCTTCGGCCTTCTTGCCTTCGCTCTTTTCCTCGCCCTCCGCTTTCGGGGCCTCGACCTTCTTCGGCTCCTCCGCGGCGATCTTCACCTCGTCACTGCGAGGCGGAAAGGGGTGTGCGACATCCTTGCGAAGCGCGAGCGCGAAGATTCCCGTCTCGCGGTCGACAAGGTAGTTCCATTCGACCGAGCCGATCTGTGGGCCGTATTCACGATCCGAGAAGTAGTAGAGGTAGTCGCCCTTCGGACCCCAAGCCGGACCGAACTCATTGAAGATCTCTTCGGTGACACGCTGCGACTTCCCCGTCGACTCGCTCCAGATCCAAATCGACGAGAAGCTGTTCGCGTCGCCGAGCGTGAACGCGATGTGCGAGCCGCAAGGCGACCAGCGATAGTGGTACAGCCGCCCCGCGGGGTTGTCGGAGACCTCGCGCACTTGCCGATCTGCGACCGTCAGGACGAAGAGACGACCGACCTTGTCCGAGAACGCGATCTTCTTGCTGTCGGACGACCACTTCGGCGCGTAGCGCATCATCGTCCCACCGAAGGTGAGCTGCGTAGCCTGGCCCTTACCGTCCTGCGGGACGATCCAGAGCTCCTCCTCGCCCGTCTGGTCCGAAAGATACGCGATGTGCTTTCCGTCCGGCGACCACATCGCCCACTTGTCGTGAACGCCCGAGCTCTTCGTGAGGTTACGCGTCACTCCGTGCTCGACCGGCACGGTGAAGACGTCCCCTCGAGCGACGAAGAGCGCGCGACGACCATCCGGGCTGATCTCGAAATCCTCGAGGCGATTCGCCGCGGAGATGCGCTTCGGCCGTGTCGTTACCGAGTCGGTCGGAACGCGGATCGCCAGCGCCTTCTCCTCGCCCGAGCGAGTGTCGAGCACGCGCAGCGCGCCTCCGAACTCGAAAACGATGCGTCCGGCCGCGTCAGCCGAAGGCCAACGGACGTCCCACTTCTTGCTCTTCGTCCACTGCTTCTCTTCACCGGAAGAGACATCGCGCGAGTAGATGTTGAGCGTCCCGTCCTTGTCCGACGCGTAGAACACGCGATCGCCGATCCACATCGGATCGCGCTCGGTGCGCGCGTGCTTCGTCAATTGGCGACTCGTGTGCTTTTCGAGGTCGAAAATGTAAAGATCTTGCGCCCAGCCCCCCTGGTAACGCTTCCAAGTGCGGAAGTCGCGGAAGAGCGGCGAGTAGACGGCAAACTTCGCGTTCGGGGAAAGGTCACCTCCACCCGAGACCGGCATCGGGAGCGGCTGGGGCAGCCCGCCCCGCGTCGGTACGGTGAACAGGCGACTGTCGGTCAGGTTCCAACCGTAGCGAAGCGATCGAAAGAGCACGCTCGAGCCATCAGGTGTGAAACCGTAGACCTGGTTGTCGTAGCCCCAACGCGGCGGCAGAGGTCCCCAAGCCGGAAAGTGGGTCAGACGTTCGGGCGATCCGCCCGTAACGGGCATGACGTAAACCTGCTCGTCGCCGTCGTACTGACCGCTAAACGCGATCGTCTTTCCGTCTGGCGAGAACTTCGGAAAGAGCTCGAGACCGGGATGGGTCGTCAGCCGCGTCGCGGAAGAATCACCGGACGTCGAGGCGATCCAGAGATCGCCCGCGTAGCAGAATACGACACGATCTTCATGAACGTCCGGAAAGCGAAGGAGCAAGGTCGAACCGAGTGCTCGCACTGACAGGCAAGTCGTGAGGATGACACAAGCGACGACGGAGAAGACGTGGAGACGACGCATCAGACCGTTCGTATTCGGTTTAGGTAATTGAGCGGGTTGATCGAGCTTTCCTCAGGCTCGACGGGTCTGAGCCTTGTACTCTTTTTCGGCAACCCGCGCCACCTTCGTGCCCTCTTCGCGGGTCATTCCGCAAACCCCGACAAAAACGTCCCTCTCGAGCTCCTCGCGAGGGCCGAAAACAGCCGGATTCAGCCCCGAGTAGCCGGCTTGTACTGAAATTGGCCAGGGTGTAACATCGCTACTTCCGACTCGTTCGGGTTTGGGACGAAACGGCGGGAGAAGGCCCGGCTGCCAGGTTTCCCGCAGGGCTCATCTTCCGCGTGGTGAATGATTCGGATTTCGCTCGGCGAATTCTTGGGTCTGGTCTTCCGCGGCTCCCCCTTCGACTGATTTCACGAGAATCGCTATGCGCGAGTCGCGCGTAGATCTCGTTCCGAAACTTCCTGAGAACACAACACGACGGATTCGAGTCTGGATCTGATTCCCGAAATCTCTCCTGCAAACGAGGAAAGAGAGCATGCAGTTCGACGCAACCACTCCGCGCTCTCGACCGTGGAGTCAACGACTGGTCATGGTGGCCGCACTTTTCATCGGGATCTTCGTACTCACGAGCGGCACGGCGTTCGCGAGGAGCATCGACGTAGACAACGATGGATTCTTCGCAGACGATCCCACACCCGCGTTGGTGGACTGCAACGACAACGTCGCTGCGATCAATCCGGGGGCTGGCGAAATCTGCGACGGCATCGATAACGATTGCGACACGATCGTCGACGAAGAAGCGCCCGCTGCCCCGACCTGGTACCTCGACGTCGACGCCGACGGTCACGGCGACGCGAACAGCGCGCTCCAGTCCTGCGACCAGCCGATCGGTTAC